>JAZLJM010000018.1:0-26316 GCA_045617805.1 Pseudobutyrivibrio sp. | reverse complement strand
TTCTGGTTTGTTTCTATTTTCTTTGACATATATACCTCATTTCTACTGCGGATAAGAGGCAATATGTAGAATACACGCTTTTATACCGGAGTGTAAGACTAAATTCAACCAGAAGTGGAATTTACTTTTTTATTTAACATTGTATCAAAAATATTTAGAAAATTGTTGATTTATATAGTGCTTCATGTTAAACTAGTGAAGTTGCTAAAGAAAGAGATGGTCCGCTATCATTTTTTTGATAAGAACATCGCATAATTTAGGAGGAAAGAAAATGAACGCAAACGAAATTATTAAGAACATTGAGCAGGCTCAGCTTAAGTCTGAAATCACAGAGTTCCAGGTTGGTGATACTGTTAAGGTTTATGGCCGTATCGTCGAGGGTAACCGTACTCGTACACAGGTATTTGAGGGTACAGTTATTAAGAGACAGGGTGGAAGCAACCGTGAGACATTTACTGTTCGTAAGCAGTCAAATGGCGTAGGTGTTGAGAAGACATGGCCACTTCATAGCCCAAATGTTGAGAAGATCGAAGTAGTTAGAAAAGGTAAAGTACGTAGAGCTAAGCTTTTCTATCTTAGAGAACTCACAGGTAAGAAGGCAAAGGTTAAGGAAAGAATTTAATTTTGTTTTCATTTATGAGCAACCAGAATTGGTTGCTCATTTCTTTTTATCTTAATGTCGCAGTAAGGAAAATCAGTTATTCGATTTATTAAATAATGGAATTTAAGTCTAAAGTGCGATATATTATATTAGTACAATAATTGTTAAAGGATTTTTTCGATGCGAAATAGTATGGGACATTCTTTGAATTTTAGAAGACATGACGATGGTTTAAATTTTCGTAGAAGAAGAAAGAAAATTAATCTTTCTACGGTTAAATATGTTTTGATTTTTGCACTTGAGGTTTTAGTCACAATTGGATTTGCCTACTTGTTTGTAATTTGTTTTGGAAAACAGGTTGAGTGTACTAATGAATCAATGGCACCGACATATGAGTCGGGGCAGGTTTTGCTTGTGAATTCAACTTCTTATCTAATTAAAAAACCGCAAAATGGTGATATTGTCGCTTTTAAGCCTAAATCAAATGTAAATGCAAGCTACAGTGTTAAGAGGATTATTGGTTGTCCAGGAGATACTGTTCAAATCAAGAATGGCCGTATTTATTTAAACGGTGAGGTCTACAAAGAGAGCCTGAAGGCTGATAGTATTGAAATTGCAGGTATTGCACAGTCTGAGATTTCTCTTGCGAAGGATCAATATTTCCTTTTAGGTGATAATAGAAATGCATCAGAGGATTCGAGATACGAAAGTATAGGTCTTGTTTCTGGTGAAGATATTTTAGGAAAGATATGGGCTAAGGCTCCATTTTAAGAGGTGTTATGGAATTTCAATGGTACCCGGGGCATATGACGAAGGCAAAACGTCAGATGCAGGAAGATATTAAGTTAATTGATTTAGTTATTGAGGTTTTAGATGCAAGATGTCCTCTTTCATCTAGAAATCCAGATATTAATTCATTAGCAAAGGATAAGCTTCGACTTATTTTGCTTAATAAGTCAGATTTGTCAAATAAACAAACTAATCAAAAGTGGATTGAGTATTTTAAAGCACAGAATTGTTATTGTGTTGAGCTTGATTCCAGAAATAGAAAGAATATGAAGGCTGTTCAGGCTACATTAGATGAAGTTTGTGCCAAAAAGTTTGAAAAAGATAGAAAACGAGGCATTAAAAATAGACCTGTTAGAGCGATGGTGGTTGGTATTCCAAATGTTGGAAAATCAACATTTATTAATTCTTTTGCTGGAAAAGCTGTTGCAAAGACAGGAAATAAGCCAGGTGTTACCAAGGGTAAGCAATGGATTAAGCTTAATAAGTCTGTAGAGCTTTTAGATACACCAGGAATTTTGTGGCCAAAGTTTGAGGATAAAACAGTTGGCTTACATTTAGCATTTATTGGTTCAATCAATGATGCAATTATTCAAACAGAGGAGTTATCAATTGAGCTGATCGGGCATTTGAAGAAGCATTATAGTGGTGCATTGAATGAACGCTACCAGGTTGATGAAAGCTTATCAGATTATGATATTCTTGTTTCAATAGCAAAGAACCGCAATTTTGTAAAAAAGGGTTCAGATTTTGATATTGAAAAAGCGGCATATACTGTTATTGATGAATTTAGAAGCGGTGTTTTAGGAAAAATTTCATTAGAAGAGCCATAGTTTTGTACGAATAAATAATTCTAAGGAGATATTTGATAATGAAAAAAATAAATGAAGAAAATATATTAGTTGAAGAAAATCTCAATAGTATAAACGAAGAAGATGAACCTGTTAATGTAAAAAAAGAGATTTTTCAATTAATTATTGATGTTATTATTTGTTTTGCAATTGTGTTTTTTATTACTCATTTTATTGGCCAACGTACAGTTGTAAATGGTTCATCAATGTCGGATACACTTTCAGATGGTGACAACTTGATTTGTGATAGAATTTCGTATCGATTTTCAGATCCTAAACGTTTTGATGTTGTTGTTTTTCCTCCAGTTGAAGGAGAGAAGACATATTATATAAAAAGAGTTATTGGTCTTCCAGGTGAAACTGTAAAAATTGATTATGATGGTGTTATATATATCGATGGCAAGGTTCTTGATGAAAATTATGGAACCGAGACAATTATACAACCTGGTTTAGCAGCAACGGAAGTTTTTCTTGGTCCTGATGAGTATTTTGTTCTTGGTGACAACAGAAATAATAGTTTGGATTCAAGATTTGAGGAAGTTGGAAATATTGATGGAGATTCAATAATCGGTAAAGCCTGGGTTCGCTTTTTCCCATTTAAGGATGCAGGTTTTGTAGATAAGATGGAGTAATTATGTCTGAAAAAAAGATTTCTGAAATACAACAAGAGTTTAAACAGTCATCTGATGAAGTTTTGCCTGATTTTATTGATCAATATATCAAAGATGGCAGACCAGGTGTTTCTAAAATTATCGCGCTTGCGCAAAAGCGTATGGATAAGCTTAGGGTTGAGCAGGAACGTATTGAAAAGCTTAAATACTATGAAAAACAGTATCAAGATGATTATGAATATATAGGTGGAATTGATGAGGTTGGTAGAGGACCATTGGCAGGTCCTGTAGTTACGGCATGTGTCATTTTACCTAAGGATTGTAATATTTTATATATCAATGATTCGAAAAAGCTTTCTGCTTCAAAAAGAGAAGAATTGTACGATATAATAATGAGAGAGGCAATTTCTGTTTCTTTTGGTGTTAATAGCGAACAACGTATTGATGAAATTAATATACTTCAGGCTACATATGAGGCAATGCGTCAGGCAATTAGAGAAAGTAAGGTGCAACCGGATTTGTTGCTTAATGATGCGGTTACAATACCTGAAGTATCAATAAAACAGGTTCCAATTATAAAAGGTGATTCAAAATCAATATCGATTGGCGCAGCTAGTATTGTTGCAAAGGTTACTAGAGATCATATGATGATGGAATACGATAAATTGTATCCTGAATATGGTTTTGCATCTAATAAGGGGTATGGTACAAAAGAACATATTGAGGCCATAAAAAAATTTGGACCTTGTCCAATTCATCGAAATAGCTTTATTGGAAATTTTGTATAGTATAGGATTAGGGTATGAATATAAATAACAGTATTGGTCAGTATAATAATTTTAATAATGTTCAGATGAATTCATCGACACAGTCTTTAACTGGCAATACTGCTAATCAGCTTGAAGAAGGGCAGGTTTTTGAGGGCTCAATTAATTCAATAGATAGTAATGGAAGGGTTGTCATTGGTTTAGCAAATGGACAGACTATGTCTGCGCGTCTTGATGCAGGGGTGTCGTTAAATCAAGGACAATCACTTTTTTTTCAAGTAAAAAGTAATGACGGTGCAATGATACAGATAAGACCTGTTTCAATGGATATTACAGGAAATACAACATTACTTAACGCTCTTGATTCAGCAGGAATTGTACCCAATAAGCAATCACTTGAGATGGTTGATCAGATGATGAAGCAATCTATGCCGATTAATTCTGAAGCACTTTTAAGTATGAACAGAAGTGTTCTTGCTAATCCTGATATTGATTTACAGACTGTTGTTATGCTCAAAAAATACAATATTCCTGTAAATAAAGCTATGGCAGCTATGTTTGAAAATTATCAGTCAAATGAAGCTTCGCTTCAAAATGATATTGGAAAAATTACAAATTCTATTCCTAAGCTTTTATCAGAGCTTCCAGCCAAAAATGTAGTTGAGTTTCAAAATACACTTAATTCAATAATTTCTGTTACTGATGAGCAAATTGATGCTATATCAGGTCAAAGCCCTGATGGTACATCACAGGCTACAGCAATATTTGCGGGAGATGAAACAGGGAGCACTTTGTTAGAAAATGAAGTTGCTGATGAACAGAATCTTGCTAGTATTAAGCCTGAAAATAGTAGTAATGTGCAGATATTAGCAGAAGAAGTAGCTGTTAAAGGCAATGATGGACAGCCTGCAAATCCAATAAATCAAACTTATAACGTAGATGGAAATTTACAGAAAACTGTTAGTTTTTCTAATGAATTAGTGATTGCGGAGAATGAAAATACTATTCAGCAAGCAAATGCGGACAGCGTTGAAAATAATTTAATAAACAATAATTCAGTAGAGTCTCAGGAAAATTTAGTTGATATAAATACTGTATTAGATAAGAATGTTACAAAGTTAATAAAAGGCTTTGAAGATTTCCCAGATTTAAAGAATTATTTGACAGATTCTGTTTCAAAGTTTTCCGCTGACAACAATAATTTTTCAGGAAAGAATTTGTTTGATGCTTTGACAAAATATCTAAATAATAATTTGAACGATTCTCAGTTGGTTAAAAATATTGTTGGAAGCAAGGGCTATTCCGCATTATTAAAGTCTGTATTTTCTGAGGAATTTTCAATGAAGCCAGAAGAGTTTACATACAATAAGGCTTTGAATTCATTTTATAAAAAAATATCATATCAGTCGGGGGCACTTGCGAAGGCTCTTGAAATGTTTGATGGAAAAAATGCAGAAGAAATAAAGGTGGCAGCAAATTCCTTAAAGGATAATGTTTCCTTTATGAATACTTCTAATGATATGTATACATATTTGCAGGTCCCATTTAAAATGTTTAATCAAAATACAGATGGAACCTTGTATGTGCGCCAAAATAAAAAAAATGCATATCAGCAGGGTGATACTATCACAGCTTTTTTGCATTTTGACATGAAATATCTAGGAAGTACTGATATTTTTGTCTCGCTTCAAAATAAAAATGTTTCCTGTAAATGGACATTGTCGGATGAAAAAGCTCTTGAGTTAATAGAGAATAATATTGATATTTTAAATGAACGCTTAAATCAAAAGGGCTATAATTTGACGACAAATTGTGAGGTATCTGATAAAACTGTTGATTTTGTAAATGATTTTTTGCAAGGGTCAGTTGAATTTGAATCAAAGGAAGAAAATTTGTTGCACAGATATTCCTTTGATATGAGAGCATAGATATGGATAAAAATATTAAATCAAAAGAGATTAACAAAAATAAAACAGCCGTTGCTCTAAAGTATGATAAAGGCGATGCGGCACCGTCGATTGTAGCTACTGGCAAGGGGTATGTTGCTGAACAAATCATAGAGGAAGCCAAGAAGGCTGATGTTCCTTTTTATAAGGATGATGAATTGGCAAATACTTTAAGTAAGCTTGATATTGGTGATTCAATTCCGCCTGAATTATATGAGGTTGTCGCTGAAATCTTAGTTTTTGTTAATGATATGGAAAAATTAAAATCTAAACTATAAGAAGGTATAGTGTGAGTACAAATAGAAGAAGTCAGGGCAATCAATTTGAAAAGCTTGCTGCGAATTATTTAGTTGAAAAAGGTCTTACGATTATTGAGACGAATTTTTATTCCAAAATGGGTGAGATTGACATAATTTGTAAGGATAATGAATATTTGTGTTTTGTTGAAGTAAAATATAGAAAAAATGCAAGTGCTGGTTCAGCTCTTGAGGCTGTAAATTTTAACAAAATGCGAAAGATTTGCAGAGCAGCGGATTACTATTTAATGACTCATCCTAAATTTGCTAATTCAAGTATTCGATTTGATGTAATTGCAATTGAAAACGGACATTTAGAGTATGTAGAAAATGCTTTTGAATATATTCAATATTAGATTATTGAAATAGTTTTGCAAATTCGATTAAGTTTTTTGTAATTGTATTTTGAAAATATCAGATAAATTTATTGATAAAAGTTTATTTTTATTTGATAAAAAGTTTTAACAATTTAAAAGTAGTGATATACTAGAAAAGATGTTTGTCTTTTTGACTTTACATACGTAGCTTTTGTATTGTAAAATCAAACGAACGAAATTGTTTTTTGAAAGAGGTATTTTATGTCTAGACCTGTTGTGGCGATTGTTGGTCGTCCTAATGTTGGAAAGTCTACATTGTTTAATGCGCTCGCTGGTGAGCGTATTTCTATTGTTCAGGATACTCCTGGCGTTACTCGTGATAGAATTTATGCTGATGTTTCATGGCTTAATTATGATTTTACGATGATTGATACTGGTGGTATTGAACCTGATTCAAATGATATCATTTTGTCACAGATGAGAGATCAGGCTCAAATTGCAATTGATACTGCCGATGTAATTATTTTCTTAGTTGATGTTAGACAGGGACTTGTTGATTCTGATTCTAAGGTTGCTGATATGCTTAGACGATCAAAGAAGCCTGTTGTTTTAGTTGTAAACAAGGTTGATAACTTTGAAAAGATGATGCCTGATGTATACGAATTCTATAATCTTGGCATCGGTGATCCAGTTCCGGTTTCAGCTAGCTCACGCCTTGGTTTTGGTGATATGCTTGATGTTGTTACTGGATATTTTCCAGAACCTACTGATAATGATGAAGAGGATGAAATTCCACGTATTGCTGTTGTTGGAAAACCAAATGTTGGAAAATCTTCTTTGATAAATAAGCTTTGCGGTGAAGAAAGAGCTATTGTTTCAAATATTGCAGGTACAACACGTGATGCAATTGATACAAAAGTCAGATATAACAAAAAGGACTATATCTTTATTGACACCGCTGGACTTCGTAGAAAGAGCAAGATAAAGGAAGAAATCGAGAGATTTTCTATTATCAGAGCTGTTGCCTCTGTGGAAAAGGCTGATGTTGTTCTTGTAATGATTGATGCGACTGAAGGTGTAACGGAACAGGATGCAAAAATTGCCGGAATTGCACACGAAAGAGGCAAGGGCATTATTATCTGTGTAAATAAATGGGATGCCATTGAGAAAAATGATAAGACCATGAAGGAGCACACAGATAAGATTCGCCAGATTTTAAGTTTTATTCCTTATGCGTCTATTATTTTTATCTCTGTAAAGAGTGGACAGCGAATGGGTAAAATTTTTGAAACAATCGATTGTGTTATTGAAAATAATTCAATGCGTATTGCTACTGGTGTTTTAAATGAGATTGTTACTGAGGCAGTTGCTCTTCAGCAGCCACCTACAGATAAGGGTAAGAGATTAAAAATCTTTTACACGACACAGGTTGCAGTTAAGCCACCTACATTTGTTATCTTTGTAAACGAAAAATATTTAATGCATTTTTCTTATGTTCGTTATTTGGAAAATCGAATTCGTGAAGCATTTGGTTTTGAGGGAACATCCTTGAAATTTATTATTCGAGAGAGAAAGGAAGATAACTAATGTTAGGAAGAATAATAGCTTTGCTTATCGGTTATTGCTTTGGTCTTATTTTGATGGGATATTTTTTGGGTAAAACCAAAAATGTTGATTTGACTAAGGTTGGAAGCGGTAATATTGGCTCTACAAATACTCTTAGAAATTTAGGTCCTAAGGCTGGTGCATTTACTTTGGTATGTGATTGCTTAAAATGTGTACTTGCTGTTTTATTTGTTGGATTTGTTTTTAGCTTCTTTTATGAAGATACCAGTATATATCAGGTTTATGCAGGTTTAGGTGCTGTGCTTGGACATGATTTTCCTATTTACATGAAATTTAAGGGCGGCAAGGGAATTGCCTCGACATTGGGCTTTATTATTGCAATTATTCCACTTGGACTGCCTATTCCAGCATTAATCTTTTTGATTATTGTACTTATTACTAAATATGTTTCATTAGGTTCAATAATTGGTGTATTTTCTTTTGCAGTTCAGATTATTATTTTTGCTGCATTAGGTTTGATTACCAGGTATAAGGGTACTGAATTAATTGAAATGGTTGTGATTTGTTGTCTTGTTAGTTTGATAGCAATTTTGTTACACAATGCAAATATAAAGAGATTACTTAATGGAAACGAAAATAAGATTTCGTTTAAACCAGAGACAAGGGAGTAATTAAGATGGTAAAGATTTCGGTAATTGGTGCTGGTAGCTGGGGTACAGCTTTGGCAGTTTTGCTTGATAAAAACGGACACGAGGTTACAATTTGGTCCCATAGAGCCAGTCAGGTTGAATTGATGCAAACTACACATACATCAGATAAGCTTAAGGATGCTGTTTTACCTGATAGTATGATTTTTACTACGAATTTGCAGGAAGCTGTATCGTCTGCGGATGTCATTATTATGGCAGTTCCATCAAAGGCAACTAGAGAAATTGCAAATCAGGTTAAGCCGTTTTTGAATAAAGAGCAGATAATTGTTACTGTAACAAAAGGCTTTGAGGATGATACTTTATATACACAGACTGAGATTTTAGAGGACGTATTTGGTTCTGATACTAAAATATGTGTTTTATCTGGACCAAGTCATGCAGAAGAAGTTGTTGTTTTTAAGCCTACACTTGTTGTTGTTGGTTGTAAGGATAAAGAAACAGCATTTTACATTCAGAATCTTTTTATGAATGATTATTTTAGAGTATATTCATCACCTGATGTGATGGGTATCGAAGTTGGAGCTGCGCTTAAAAATGTAATAGCTCTTGCTGCTGGTATGGCGGATGGAATTGGTTTTGGTGATAATTGTAAGGCTGCACTTATTACAAGAGGTATTAAAGAAATATCTGAGCTTGCAGTTGCTATGGGTGGTCATCAGGAAACCTTATCTGGTCTTACAGGCGTTGGTGATTTGATTGTTACATGTTCATCAATTCATTCGCGTAATAGAATGGCTGGTTTTTATATGGGTCAGGGTATGACTACAGACGAAGCCATGGAAAAAGTTAATATGATTGTTGAAGGTGTATATTCAGCAAAGGCTGCTTTAAAATTAGCAAAAAAATATAATGTTTCGATGCCTGTTGTTGAGCAGGTAAATCGTATATTGTTTGAAGGCTTGACGGTAAAGGATGCAGTGCCATCATTGATGTCACGAACCAGAAAATCAGAATTAAATGTTGAGGACTGGGTATAATTATATTTTGTTTAAAATTAAAGCTATTTAGCATGTATGTGCTAAATAGTTTTTTCTTGCTTAAAAGCACTTGTTTATGCGAATATATAGTGATAATATTATTGTATATTACTAGATATAGTGTTTTGCTTAGCGGACATTTTTGGAATTTTTGATACATTTTGGGAGGAATTGTTTTGAAATATGTAGTTAAAAAAGACGGCACTTTAGAAGAGTTTAATGTTCAAAAGGTTGTTGAGGCTGTTGGAAAATCAGCTACTCGAGTTTTAATAAAGTTTACTCCTGAGCAAGAAAAGTTTATTTGTCAGTTCGTTGAGGAACGAGTTGAGGAATTAGGTCTTGAGCAGATTCAAATTGCTCAGATGCATAACATTGTTGAGGGCGCGCTTGAAAGAGTTAATTCTGTAGTTGCAAAGAGTTATCGTGATTATAGAAATTATAAGCAGGATTTTGTTCAGATGCTCGATGATGTTTATAAAAAGAGTCAGAATATCATGTATATCGGTGATAAAGAAAATGCAAATACCGATTCTGCATTAGTATCTACAAAAAGATCTCTTATTTTTAATGAATTAAATAGAAAGCTATATCAAAAATTCTTCTTAACAACAGAAGAAATTCAGGCGATTCGTGACGGATATATTTATATTCATGATATGAATGCAAGAAGAGATACTATGAATTGCTGTCTTTTTGATATTGAGAATGTCCTATCTGGTGGTTTTGAGATGGGCAATATCTTTTACAATGAGCCAAAGTCTCTTGATGTAGCTTTTGACGTAATTGGCGATATTGTATTATCTGCTGCATCTCAGCAATACGGTGGTTTTACAATTCCTCAGGCTGATGAGATTTTGGATAAATACGCTCAAAAATCATATGATAGATATTTAGAAAAATATATTTCGCTTGGAATTGAAGAAAAAAAAGCTGCTGAAATTGCTTACAAGGATGTTGAAAAGGAAATGGAGCAGGGATTTCAGGGCTGGGAATACAAGTTTAATACTGTTGCATCAAGTAGAGGTGATTATCCTTTTATCACTGTTACGATTGGACTTGGTAAGACTAGATTTGCCAAGCTTGCTTCAAAGGCATGTCTTAAGGTTAGAAGTATTGGTCAGGGAAAGCCAGGATTTAAGAAGCCGGTTCTTTTTCCAAAGATTGTATTTTTGTATGACGAAAATCTTCACGGAGAAGGAAAAGAGCTTGAGGACGTTTTTGAGGCAGGTATTGATTGCTCGAGAAAAACAATGTATCCAGATTGGCTTTCACTTACTGGCGAAGGTTATATTGCAAGCATGTACAAAAAATACGGCAAGGTTATTTCGCCAATGGGTTGTAGAGCATTTCTTTCACCATGGTATGAGAGAGGTGGTATGGAGCCGGCAGATGAAAATGATGAGCCAGTATTTATTGGTAGATTTAATATTGGTGCAGTAAGCTTGCATTTGCCTATGATTCTTGCAAAAGCAAGACATGAATCAAAGGATTTCTATGAAGTGCTTGATTATTATCTTGAAATGATTCGTCGCTTGCATATCAGAACCTATGCATATTTGGGTGAGATGCGTGCATCGACAAATCCACTTGCTTATTGCGAGGGGGGATTTTTAGGTGGACATCTAAATTTTAAGGATAAGATTAAGCCGCTTTTAAAAGCTGCTACAGCATCCTTTGGAATTACAGCCTTTAATGAACTTCAGGAATTGTATAATGGTAAATCTCTTGTAGAGGATGGCGAATTTGCACTTGAAGTACTTAAACACATAAATGAAAAGGTTGCTCAGTTTAAAAAGGAAGACGGAAATCTTTATGCAATTTATGGTACGCCTGCTGAAAATCTCTGTGGTTTACAGGTAAAGCAGTTTAGAAAGAAATATGGAATAGTAGAAAACGTTTCTGATAGAGATTATGTTTCAAATTCTTTCCATTGTCATGTTTCTGAGGATATTACACCTATTCAAAAACAAGATAAGGAAGAGCGTTTCTGGGAATTATCAAATGGTGGTAAGATTCAGTACGTTAGATATCCAATCAACTATAATAGAGAGGCTGTAAAGACTCTTGTTAAACGAGCAATGAAAAAGGGCTTTTACGAAGGCGTAAATCTTTCTCTTTCATATTGTGATGACTGTGGTGACGAGGAGCTTGAGATGGATGTTTGTCCTAAGTGCGGTAGCCGTAACCTTACAAAAATCGATAGAATGAACGGTTACTTATCATATTCTAGAGTTAAAGGCGATACTCGTCTTAATGAAGCCAAGATGGCGGAGATAGCTGACAGAAAGAGCATGTAAAGGAGTTTTTATGCGATATCATAATATTACCTGTGACGATATGTTAAATGGTGATGGCTTACGAACTGTACTTTGGTTAGCAGGCTGTGAGCATCACTGCAAGGATTGTCAAAACCCTGTAACCTGGGATCCTGACGGCGGTTTGCCATTTGATGAAAAAGCTAAACAAGAGTTGTTTGATAATATGTCCTTAGACTATATTTCTGGAGTAACCTTTAGTGGTGGAGATCCATTATTTACAGGAAATCGAGATGAAGTATTAGCTTTGTGTAAAGAAATCAGGGAAAAGTTTCCGGACAAAACGATATGGATGTATACCGGTTATACATACGAAGAGATAAAGAAATTAAGTATTCTTGATTATATAGATGTCCTTGTAGATGGACGTTTTGAAGTTGACAAGTTAGATGTTCAGGCTAAATGGAGAGGCAGCATTAATCAAAGAGTCATTGATGTTCAGCAGACACTTATGCTTGGAAAAGTAGTTTTATTTTGTGATTAGGGAGAAGTAACTGTTATGAAAATAAACATAAAAAAATTGAACGAATCTGCTAAATTGCCTGAACGTGGTTCAGCATATGCTGCAGGTTATGATTTGTTTGCAAATATTGATGAGGAGCTTCAAATTAATCCTCACGAAACCAAAATGATTGGTACAGGCTTATCTGTAGAAATTACAGAAGGGTATTTTGGTGGGATTTTTGCAAGATCAGGATTATCATCCAAGGAAGGTCTTAGACCAGCAAATTGTACAGGTGTCGTAGATAGTGATTATCGCGGAGAAGTAAAGGTTGCACTTCATAATGACAGCGACGTAGTTCGTACAATTACAAAGGATGAAAAAATTGCCCAGCTTGTTGTTGTTCCATTTCTTTCAATCGAATTTAATGAGGTAGATGAATTATCTGATACAAGTAGAGGCGAGGGTGGATTTGGTTCTACAGGAAAACATTAAAAATTTTTTTAGCGCCTGAGATATCAGACGCTATTTTCACTATATAACGAAGGTAATAAAGGAGTATTGTTATGGCAAAGGCTGTAAAATATGATGAGAGTAGCATTTCAGTTCTTGAAGGATTAGAAGCAGTTAGAAAGCGTCCTGGAATGTATATTGGTTCAACATCGAGAAAGGGCTTGAACCATTTGATATATGAAATCGTAGATAATTCAGTCGATGAACATTTGGCAGGTGAGTGTGACAAAATCTATGTAACTCTTGAAAAGGATGGAAGCTGCACGGTTGAAGATAATGGTCGAGGCATTCCTGTTGGTATGCATAAAAAGGGAATTTCAGCAGCACGTTTGGTTTTCTCAACTCTTCATGCGGGTGGTAAATTTGATGATTCTGTATATAAGACATCAGGTGGTCTTCATGGTGTAGGTTCTTCTGTTGTAAATGCATTATCAACATATATGGATATTTGTATTAGTCGTGAAGGCTATGTTCATCACGATAGATATGAAAAGGGTGTTCCTACAGAACAGCTTGTAGATGGGCTTTTACCAAAGATTTCCAAGACTACAAAGCATGGAACTAAAATCAATTTCCTGCCTGATCCTGAAATTTTTGAGAAGACAGTATTCAAGGAAGATGAAATAAAGTCACGTATGCATGAAACTGCATATCTTAATCCAGGGCTTACAATTATCTATAAGGATGATAGAGGTGATGAGCCAGAGAATATTACATTTCATGAACCAGAAGGAATTCAAGGCTTTGTAAAGGAACTCAACAAATCCGAAGTAAAGCTTCATGATGTTGTATATTTTAAAGGCGAAGCAGATGGTATTGAGGTTGAGGTTGCTTTTCAATATTGTGATACCTTTAATGAAAATGTCTTAGGCTTTTGTAATAATATCTTTAATTCAGAGGGCGGAACACATATTACAGGCTTTAAAACTGTACTTACAACAGTAATAAATAATTACGCTCGTGAAATTGGTGTGTTAAAAGAAAAAGATGCTAATTTTACAGGCTCTGATGTTAGAAACGGTATTACTGCAATTGTTTCAATCAAGCATCCAGACCCTAGATTTGAAGGTCAGACAAAGACAAAGCTTGATAATCCTGATGCATCAAAATCTACACAAAAGGTTTGTCAGGATGAGTTTACTTTGTATTTTGATAGAAATCTTGATGCTTTAAAGCAGATTATTTCGTGTGCTGAAAAATCTGCAAAAATCAGAAAGTCTGAGGAAAAGGCTAAAACAAATCTTTTGGTTAAGCAGAAGTTTTCTTTTGATCAAAATGGTAAGCTTTCAAATTGCGAATCAAAGGATGCATCAAAGTGTGAAATCTTTATCGTAGAGGGAGATTCTGCCGGCGGTTCAGCTAAGATGGCTCGTAATAGAATGTATCAGGCTATTATGCCAATTAGAGGAAAAATTCTAAATGTTGAAAAAGCATCTATGGATAAGGTGTTGGCAAATGCTGAAATCAAAACACTTATTAATGCTTTTGGATGTGGTTTTTCTGAAGGCTATGGAAATGACTTTGATATTTCGAAATTAAGATATGACAAAATCGTAATTATGGCCGATGCCGATGTGGATGGTGCTCATATCTGTACTTTACTTTTGACATTTTTCTATAGATTTATGCCGGAATTGATTTCAAATGGGCACGTATATATAGCTATGCCACCTTTATACAAAGCAATTCCAGCAAAGGGTGAGGAAGAATATCTATATGATGATGTTGCTCTTGAAAAATATCGTAGAAAGATGAATGGAAAATCCTTTACTTTGCAGAGATACAAAGGTTTAGGTGAAATGGATAAGGAACAATTGTGGGAAACTACTCTTGATCCAGAACGAAGAAAGCTAAAGCTGGTTGAGATTGAGGATGCTTTTCTAGCATCTGAGACAACTAATCTATTGATGGGTGCAGAGGTTGCCCCTAGAAAAGAATTTATTTATAAGCATGCTAACGAAGCAGAACTTGATTTTTAGTTAGAGGTGTATCATGGCAGAAGAAATAATTAGAACCGAATATTCCGAAATAATGCAGAAATCATTTATTGATTATTCAATGAGTGTTATTTTGGCACGTGCTGTTCCAGATGTTAGAGATGGATTAAAGCCTGTTCAGCGACGTACCTTGTATGATATGTATGAATTGAAGGTTGATTGGAATAAACCATACAAGAAGAGTGCCCGTATTGTCGGTGATACAATGGGTAAATATCATCCACATGGAGATAGCTCGATTTATGAATCACTTGTTGTTATGAGCCAGGATTTTAAGCGCAGCCTTCCACTTGTAGATGGTCATGGTAACTTTGGCTCTATTGAAGGTGATGGCGCCGCTGCAATGCGTTACACTGAGGCTCGTTTAGCAAAGGTTACGCAGGATGTTTATCTTGCAGATTTAGACAAAAATATCGTAGATTTTGTTCCAAACTATGATGAAAATGAAAAGGAGCCTTCAGTTCTTCCTGTTAGAGTTCCAAATATTCTTATAAATGGTTCTGATGGTATTGCTGTTGGTATGGTTACATCAATTCCACAGCACAATTTATCGGAAGTAATAGATGGCGTTATTGCGTATATGAAGGATCCGGATATCAATACAGCACAGATGTTAAGTATTATTCCAGGACCTGATTTCCCTACGGGTGGAATCATTACAAACAAGGATGATTTGCTCGAAATTTATTCAACGGGTGTTGGAAAAATTAAAATTCGTGGTAAGGCTGAAATCGAAAAAATCAAAGGTGGCAAGGAACAAATTGTAATTACCGAAATTCCTTATACAATGATTGGTGCTAATATCGGTAAGTTTTTAAATGATGTATATTCACTTGTCGAAAATAAGAAAACAAATGATATCGTAGACATTTCAAATCAATCCTCAAAGGATGGAATGAGAATTATCATTGAGCTTAGAAAAGGAGCTGATGCTAATAATGTTTTGAATCTTTTGTATAAAAAGACAAGACTTGAGGATACATTTGGTGTGAATATGCTTGCAATTTGTGATGGCAAGCCAGAAACTCTTGGAATTGTTCCAATTATCAGACATCATGTACAATTTCAGTTTGAGCTTTGTACAAGAAAGTATACGACTTTACTTGCAAAAGAGCGTGATAAAAAGGAGATTCAAGAAGGTTTAATAAAGGCTTGTGACGTTATCGATTTGATTATCGAGATTTTGCGTGGTTCAAAGGATGTAAAGCAGGCAAAGGCTTGTCTTGTTGAAGGTATTACAGAAGGAATTAAATTCAAATCTGAGCAATCAAAGAAGGATGCTGCAAAGCTTTTATTTACAGATAGGCAGGCGCAGGCAATTCTTGAAATGCGCTTACAGAAATTAATCGGATTAGAGATTGAAGCATTAAGAGGCGATTATGCTGAAACGATGCAAAAAATATCTGATTATACAAAGATTCTTGAAAGCAAAGCTCAGATGGCAAAGGTCATAATAAAGGATCTTAATGCTATAAAGAAAGAATTTGGTAGAGATAGAAGAACAGTTATTGATAATGTCGAAGAGGCTGTTTTTGAAGAAAAACCAATAGAAGAAATTGATGTTGCAGTATTAATTGATAAGTTCTGTTATGCAAAGGTTGTTGATTTACCTACATATGAACGAAATAAGGCTGCTGCAGATGCTGAATCAAAAACAATAGTATTTTGTAAAAATGTAGACAGATTATGTATGTTTACCAGCAATGGTGATATGCATACTGTAAAGGTTCTTGATTTACCATTTGGCAAATTTAGAGATAAGGGACAGCCAATTGATAACTCTAGTAATTTTGATTTATCAAAGGAGCAGATGCTCTTTATTGATTCAATGTCAAATATTACAAAGTCAAAGCTTGTTTTTGGTACGAAATATTCGATGATTAAGCTTGTTGATGGCTGTGAGTTTGATGTATCCAGAAAAACAATTGCAGCAACAAAACTAAATGAGGATGATGAACTTATTTTTGTTAACCCTGTTATTGAGGGGGATTCACTTGTAATGCAATCACAAAAGGATATGTTCCTTCGTATTGATGCAATTACTATTCCGGAAAAGAAAAAGACTGCTGTTGGTGTCAGAGGAATGAAGCTTGCAAAGGGTGATTTGTTAAGTAACTATTATGTTGTAAAAGAAGCTGAATCGAATGTTGAAATTCAGGTGAACAATAAGACAATTTCAATTAGTCGTTTACATCTTGGTTCTAGAGACACTAAAGGGGTTAAGAAATAATGGAATTATCAAAACCTGCACTTGAAATGCTTGATAATGCTAAAGCTATTGGCTGGGATTTGAAGCTTTCTACGATTAAGGCTGTATTAAAAGAGCTTGATAATCCACAAGACAAGGTTCCATCGATTCACGTTACTGGAACAAATGGAAAGGGCTCTGTTTGTGAATTTATCAATTCTATTGCAATAGCTGCTGGAATTAAGGTAGGGAAATATTCTTCTCCTGCAATTGATTGTGAATATGAAAGATATACAATTAATGGTAATTGGATTAATAAAGAAGAATACAATTCGTTATTAGAAGAATTAGTTATACCGTGTAAAACAGTATTAGCTAGTGGCTTGCGTCATCCTTCGCTTTTTGAATTAGAGACCTGTCTTGCGTTTTTGTATTTTCAAAAATCAGCTTGTCAATTGATGATTGTTGAAGTAGGGATGGGTGGTTTGCTAGATGCGACAAATGTGATAGCAAAACCATTAGCCTGTATTTTTTCAAATATTGATTTGGAGCATACTAGCTATCTTGGAACAACCCTTACAGAAATTGCACAGAATAAAGGTGGAATAATCAAAGATAACTCTACTGTAATTACATGTAAACAACATGCTGCGGTAGAGCAGGTATTACGTGCGCTTTCTGATGCACATAATTGCAGATATGTTGAGGTTTTACCACTTTCTAAGGATTATGAGCTTGGACTAAAAGGAGAGAAGCAATATTTAAATGCGGCTATAGCAAAAGAGGCTGCGCTTCTTTTGAATCAATATGGATTTTCTATTGATTCATCAGCGATTACAAAGGGACTAAAAAATGCATTTATCCCATATCGTTTTGAAAAGCTAGACACAACGCCTACTTTAATATTTGATGGTTCACATAATGTTGCTGCAATTTCCGTGCTTAAACAAAATTTAATTGATTATTTCCCAAATGTGAAAAAAACTTTTATTATCAGCGCTCTAAAAGATAAAGATTTTTTTAATATGTGTAAGGAAATATTACCATTAGCAGAAGATATAATTTTAGTTGAAGCTTCAAACGAAAGAGCTATGCCAAAGGCTGATTTATTTAAGTGCGCAAGACATTTTTCGAATGCCTGTCAACTTGCTTATGATTATGAAACTGCTGTCAATATGGCATTTGCTTTTGATAATGAATTAATTGTTGTATTTGGAACCTTTTCATATTTGTGCGAAATGAAAAGTATTTTTTTGGAGAAAATGAATTTTGATTAAGAATATATTTTTTGATTTAGATGGAACAGTTGTAAATTCTGAAGAGGGGATTCTTCAAGGTATAAAAATTGCAATGGATAAGTATGGATATGATATTCCAAATTATTCTGTGTTAAGAAAATGCATAGGGCCACCATTTTCAGTATCTTTTCCTGAAATATTTAATGTTACAAAAGAAGATTATCCGCTGGTTTTAAAGGAGTATCGCGATTTTTATGAGAGTGGTGGAATGTACAAATGCTGCGCTTATAAAGGTATCGAGGAGCTACTTTTAGCTCTTGTAAACAGAGGCTACTCTATCAATATATGTTCATCAAAGCCTGAAAATTCCTGCAAAGCTGTTCTTGATTATTTGGGACTTTCTAAATATTTTTCTGATATTGTAGGAGCTACAAAGGATGGAAGAATTGATACAAAAGCCCAGGTTATTGAGGAATGCTTTAGAAGAGCACCGTGGAAAACTAAAGAAGAAACGATTCTTATTGGAGATACTAAATTTGATGCGGCTGGTGCAATTGAATCAGATTTGACATGCATTGGAATTACTTGGGGCTTTGGAACAAAGGAAGAGCTGCTTAATGCTGGCGCGAAGGCTGTTTTTGATACTTGCGAGGAGGTGCTGGAATATGTTGAACAAAATTAAGTTCAATCGTCTCTGGCAAATTCTTGGACCGGTAATAATATATTTGTGTGTATACGGGTTTGGTGCAGCAATTATTGAAATAATCTCTAAAGGAAAAATTGCTGGTACTTCTGCACTTTTATTGGCTGCAATTATTACTTTTTTTCCAGAATACTATCTGTATAAAAACAGTCCAAAATGGAATACGTCAAATTATTCTAGTATATTAGATGCGTTAAAGGATGTATTATATATTCTTTTAATTGTTATTGTAGGTTTTGTGGCGAACAAAACTATTACACATTTTATTAATATAATTAACTCTAGTAGTTTTGAAAATGCAAATGAAGTACTAGAGACAGGTTCATTACTAATTCGTGTTTTATGCTTAGGTGTTGTAATTCCTGTTTTGGAGGAATTGATTTATAGAGGCTTAATTGCGGGACAACTCTTTGTAATGAAAGTTAATCCAGTAGTTTCTATTTTTATTTCTTCATTTTTATTTGCATTTTTACATTTGAATTTGGTTCAATTTATTTATGCATTTGTTACAGGCATCGTACTTGGATTTTCTTATTTCAAGACCAAAAGATTGCTTGTTTGTATTTTGGGCCATTCTATTTTAAATTTGATAGTTTTATTTTTTGTATAAGGAGACATAAAGTATGGAAGACAAAATTACTCTTACAATTGGAAAACAAAAAAACATCGCGCTTATTGCACATGATGGAAAAAAGCCAGAGCTTATTAATTGGTGCGAAAGTAACAAAGAAATTTTGAAAAATCATTTTCTGTGTGGAACTGGTACAACTGCCAGAATGATTAGTGAAAAGACAGGACTTCCTGTTAGAGGCTATAATTCTGGTCCTCTTGGTGGAGACCAACAGATTGGTGCAAAGGTTGTTGAAGGCAGAATTGATTTGATTGTATTCTTTTCAGATCCTTTAACTGCACAGCCACATGACCCTGATGTAAAAGCGCTTATGCGTATTGCTCAGGTCTATGATATTCCTATGGCAATCAACAAGGCTTCTGCAGATTTTCTTATAAAATCTGCTTATATGGATACTGAGTATAATCATGATGTTATTAATTTTCAAAAGAATATTCAGGATCGTGCAAACACACTGTAAGTTCAATTTTTCTATAAAAAAGTATGTGATTTAATATTTTTTTTATAAGATTCTTCGATTATCTTTAAAATAGTACTTGAAAGATAATCGATAGAGTCTTATTATATGTTTAATGACTTAGCACTCATACAACTCGAGTGCTAACAAAAGAGATTTTTAATCTTTAGGAGGTAAATATAATGAAATTAAGTCCATTAACTGATCGTGTTGTATTAAAGCAATGTGAGGCAGAGGAGACAACAAAGTCTGGAATTATCCTCGCTTCAACAGCTCAGGAAAAGCCACAGGAGGCACTTGTAGTTGCTGTAGGTCCTGGTGGAGTTGTTGATGGTAAAGAGGTTGTTATGCAGGTAAAGGAAGGCCAGAAGGTTATCTATTCTAAATATGCTGGCAATGAAGTAAAGCTTGATGGTGAAGAATTTGTTATCGTTCGTCAGAATGATATTCTTGCAATAGTTGAAGATTAATTTTTAAGAAAGAAGGAAAATAAAGATGGCAAAAGAAATTAAGTATGGCGCTGAAGCAAGAGCTGCTTTAGAGGCTGGTGTTGATAAGCTTGCAGATACTGTTAGAGTTACTATTGGACCAAAAGGACGTAATGTTGTCCTTGCAAAGAGCTATGGTGCTCCACTTATTACAAATGATGGTGTTACAATTGCAAAAGAGGTTGAGCTTCAGGATGCATTTGAAAATATGGGCGCACAGCTTGTAAAAGAAGTTGCAACAAAGACAAATGATGTTGCTGGTGATGGTACAACAACTGCTACAGTTCTTGCCCAGGCTATGATTAAAGAAGGTATGAAGAACCTTGCTGCTGGTGCAAACCCAATTGTTCTCAGAAAGGGTATGAAGAAGGCTGTTGATAAGGCTGTTGAAACTATTTCTTCTATGAGCCAGGCTGTTTCTGGTAAAGACCAGATAGCAAAGGTTGCTGCAATTTCTGCTGGTGATGAGGAAGTCGGTTCAATGGTTGCTGATGCAATGGAAAAGGTTTCTAATGATGGTGTTATTACTATCGAAGAATCAAAGACAATGCAGACAGAGCTTGATTTAGTTGAAGGTATGCAGTTTGATAGAGGATACATTTCAGCTTATATGTGCACAGATATGGATAAAATGGAAGCTGTTTTAGATGATCCTTATATCCTTATTACAGATAAAAAGATTTCTAATATTCAGGAATTACTTCCTGTTCTTGAGCAGATTGTACAGTCTGGTGCAAGACTTCTTATTATCGCAGAAGATATCGAAGGTGAAGCTCTTACAACACTTATTTTGAATAAGCTTCGTGGTACCTTCAATGTTGTTGCTGTTAAGGCTCCTGGATATGGTGATAGAAGAAAAGAAATGCTTCAGGATATTGCAATTTTAACAGGCGGTCAGGTTATTTCAGAAGAGGTTGGTCTTGATCTTAAAGAGGCTGATCTTACTATGCTTGGTCGTGCTAAGTCAGTTAAGGTTAACAAGGAAAATACAGTAATCGTTGATGGTATGGGAGATAAGGCTGCAATTGATGCAAGAGTATCTCAAATCCGTGGACAAATCGAAGAGACAACTTCTGAATTTGATAAAGAAAAGCTTCAGGAAAGACTTGCTAAGCTTGCTGGTGGTGTCGCAGTTATTCGTGTTGGTGCTGCAACAGAAACAGAAATGAAGGAAGCTAAGCTTCGTATGGAGGATGCTTTAAATGCTACACGCGCTGCTGTAGAAGAGGGTATCATCCAGGGTGGTGGTTCTGCTTATATTCATGCACAGAAAGAAGTTATTGCACTCGCTGAAACACTTTCTGGCGATGAAAAGACTGGTGCAAACGTTATCGTAAAAGCGCTCGAGGCTCCACTTTTCTATATTTCAGCAAATGCTGGTCTTGAGGGTTCTGTAATCATCAATAAGGTTAGAGAATCTGATGCAGGTGTTGGATTTGATGCTTATAATGAAGAGTACGTAGATATGGTTTCTGCTGGTATTCTTGATCCTGTTAAGGTTACTCGTTCAGCATTACAGAATGCAGCTTCTGTTGCAAGTACACTTCTTACAACAGAGTCAGTTGTTGCTGATATCAAAGATCCTGCTGCTGATGCCGCTGCTGCAGCCGCTGCTGCTGGTGCAGGTATGGGTGGAATGTACTAATACAATAATTTAAATTATATACTACGCATTTTTTATAAAAATAGAAAATGCGTAGTTTTTTTATTGACATTCTTATATTTGATGTCTAAACTATCAATGTAGTTTTGAAAACCACCTCGTAAAGCACATAAAAACTAGTTAAAATAGTATTTAATATTTTTTAACTTTCTCGTTCGAATTTGTTTTATTTAGCTTCTATTTATGATAATATTACCCTTGTGTTTGAAAAATATATGCGAGGTGTAATATGGGAACTGTAGCTATTCTTACTGATAGTAATAGTGGTATTACTCAAGAAGAATCTAAAGAATTAGGCATTTTTGTTATCCCTATGCCATTTTATATTGATGGAGTTTTGTATTACGAAGATATTGATTTGACTCAGGATGAGTTTTATACAAAGCTCGAACAGGATTGTGATATTAAAACATCTTTACCTATTACTGGTAATTTGATGGATTTATGGGATGAAATTTTAAAGGATTACGATGAATTAGTATATATTCCTATGTCATCTGGTTTATCGTCTTCATGCGGTTCTGCTAAGATGCTTGCTGAAGATTATGATAACAGAGTCGTAGTTGTAGATAATCAGCGAATTTCTGTTACTCAGAAGCTTTCTGCTCTTGAAGCCAAGAAGCTTGCTGATATGGGAAAGAGTGCACAGGAGATTCATGATGCACTTATGTCTGTTAAGCTTGATTCAACTATTTATATTACAGTAAATACACTTGAATATCTGAAAAAAGGTGGCAGACTTACTCCTGCTGTTGCTGCGATTGGCTCACTTCTTAAAATCAAGCCAGTTTTATCAATTTATGGAGAAAAGCTTGATAAATTTGCAACTGCCCGTACAGTAAAGCAGGCAAAGCAAATTATGATAGATGCATTATCATCAGATCTTAAGAATATTCTTAAGCTTGAAAATCCTGATGATTACATTATCTCAGTTGCTCATACTCAAAATTATGAAGCAGCAGAGAAATTCAGGGAGGAATTACTTGAAGTATTCCCTGATAGAGAAATTTGGATTGATCCATTATCCCTGTCAGTTTCTTGTCATATTGGTCCAGGTGCTTTAGCTTGTACTGTTACAAAGAGATTGATAAATATTGATTAATATTATGTTTTAAAAGTCTAGGAGGACATATTATGGTAAAAGCAGTTGTCGGTGCTAACTGGGGCGACGAAGGAAAAGGAAAAGTTACAGATATGCTTGCTGCTGATGCGGATATTATTGTTCGTTTTCAGGGTGGCGCAAATGCAGGTCATACAATTGTAAATAACTATGGTAAATTTGCACTTCATACATTACCAAGTGGTGTTTTTTATGATCATACAACAAGTATTATTGGTAATGGTGTTGCTCTTAATATTCCAGTATTATTTAATGAAATTAAATCAATCACTGATAAAGGCGTGCCAGCTCCAAAGATTTTAGTTAGTGATAGATGTCAAATTGTTATGCCATACCATGTTCTTTTTGATCAGTATGAAGAGGAGAGACTTGGAAAGGCTTCATTTGGTTCAACAAAGAGCGGTATCGCTCCATTCTATTCTGATAAGTATGCAAAGATCGGTTATCAGGTTCAGGAATTATTTGACGACGAGCTTCTTAAAGAAAAGGTTAAGAGAACTTGTGAAAAGAAAAATGTTTTACTGGAACACCTTTATCATAAGCCACTTCTTACCGAAGAAGAATTACTTAATACATTACATGAATATCGCAATATGGTTGCTCCATATGTTTGTGATACATCTGCTTACTTATGGAATGCACTTAAAGAAAATAAGACTATTCTTTTAGAGGGTCAGCTTGGTACATTAAAGGATCCAGATCACGGTATCTATCCAATGGTTACATCTTCATCTACTCTTGCTTCTTACGGTGCAATTGGTGCAGGTATTCCTGCTGCTGAAATTAAGCAGGTAATTACAGTTTGTAAAGCATATTCATCTGCAGTTGGTGCTGGTGCATTTGTTTCTGAGATTTTTGGTGATGAGGCTGATGAGCTCAGAAAACGCGGTGGCGATGGCGGTGAATTTGGTGCTACAACAGGACGTCCTCGTAGAATGGGTTGGTTCGATTGCGTAGCTTCAAAATATGGTTGCCGTATGCAGGGTACAACAGATGTTGCATTTACTGTTGTAGATGTTCTTGGATACTTAGATGAAATTCCAGTTTGCGTTGGTTATGAGATTGATGGTGAAATCACTACAGATTTCCCTGTTACAAGCAAGCTTGAAAAAGCTAAGCCAGTTCTTAAGACACTTCCTGGTTGGAAATGTGATATTCGTGGCATTAAGAAGTATGAAGAGCTTCCAGAGAATTGTAGAAATTACATTGAATTCATTGAAAAGGAAATCGGTTTCCCAATTACAATGGTTTCAAATGGTCCTGGACGTGATGATATAATTTACAGATAGTATTTTTTATAAGCACTCATTATGATAAAATATCAGTGGGTGCTTATTTTGTATAAAAGAGGGCGATTATGTTAGAGAAAATTAAAAATAATAAAATAGTTATTGGTATTGTGGGGATTGTTATTATTATTGCGATAATTGCAATAATAATATTGTTATCACCAAAGAAAAAGGATGAAGCAACTTCATCTGGTAAAATCACTGAATTGGATAAGCCCGTTGTTGAAGAGCCACAAAAAAAGGATGAAAAAACTGGTGAGGATATGTTTGAAATATTTTCAATGGAAAGTAATGACATAAAAAGCATTTGCTTCACCTGCGCTGATGATGTTGAATTGGATTTGTCAGCATCTGAAAGTGGTGATAAGTGGCAATTAACGCAGGACACGGGAGTGTTTGTTAATCAGGATGTTGTAAAAAAGATTTTAGATACAGTTTCTTGTGTTTATTCATATGAAATTCTTTCAGAGTATGATTATACCGAATATGGATTTGCAGAACCGTTTTTTTCTTACACGATTACAGATTATTCTGATAATGCAATTATTTTTGATTTTGTAAAATCAGGTGATGAATATTATTTGTTAATTGAGAATGATAATTCCTATATTTATCGAGTGCCAGAAAAAGCATTGTATCCTAAAACAGTATCCTTCAAAGATGTTACACAATAATTTTTTAATATAAGAAATCAGGTATACCAACCGCAGAAATTTATATATTTTTGTGGTTGGTATTTTTTTATTGTGCTCAGAAAAAACACAATTATATGGTATATCTATTATTAGTTTTGAGGAAATTAAAAAATAGAGTTAATTTTTTTTAGAAAAGGAAGGAGCATATTTATGAATGAAGAAATTCAGGTTTTAGAAGAAATAAAGCGTATTGAAAAGAAAGCATTATCTCAAAGTAGAATCAGGACAATTTGTACATTGTTTATTACTGCAGTTGTAATAATTTGTGCTTTTATTGTTTATATTACTATTCAAAAGGTTACTGTTACCCTTGATCAGACAAGTGAGATTTTGAATGAGATTAAGGATGAAGTAAAAGAAGTTGATATAGATGGATTGAATACAACAATAAACAATCTTGAAGAGATTTCTAATGATGTTCGCAGGACTACAGATTCAATAAATGATGTTGCATCTGATGTTTCAAAGTTTACTGGGAAAATTTTTAGATAAATAATTTTATGAATTTATTGCATTTATAATTTTAAAATAAGCAAAGGAGCGTAGTGGATATGGACAATTTTGGACAGAACCTGGAACAGATTTTAAATGATGCTATTGATAGAGTTTTAACTACGGCAATTAATGTTATATTGGGGCAAATCGTAAAAACAATAACAGTTGTTCTTGCTATAATATTGATTGTAATAGCTCTTCATATTTTAGAGGATTTTAGAAGGAAAAGATGCATAAATAATCTGACATTACCTAGCATTCTTAGAGAAATGAATCATATTAACAGGTGGAAGCATTTTTCGAGGAAAAATCCGCGTTACACAAAGATGTTTTATAATGCATTATTGAATGTGAAGGCTAGTGAAAATCCTGAAGAATATAGGTTATCTGATAAAATACTTGAAGAAATTGAAGAATCAAAAAATAATTTTGATAAGCTTTTTGGACTGGTGCTTCTTTCACCTAATGAATCTCTTTGGTTTGAAAAAATTGAATAAATTTGACTCCCCGTTTGGGCAATGTCATGATGCCGGGGTCAAAAGGTGGCCTCTAAGTACCTTGAAAATTTAATATTTTACTGAAAAACACAGCCTTTCAGAGCTATTAGAGTTATAATAGATATAGCAAAGAAAGGTGGTTTGTATATGTCTTTTA
>JAZLJM010000017.1:0-2211 GCA_045617805.1 Pseudobutyrivibrio sp. | reverse complement strand
AAAAACAGGCTCATTCAACATGGGTCTATTAAAGTAGCTCAAATTTTAAGGATCACAATAATTTAGAGAATAAAGAAGGACCTCTGCCCACTCTTGTGAACAGAGGTCCTATCTTATGGCTGTTTTTTTACAGCCCCTTTTGATTTTGAAATATTTGATGGTGTGAATTAGCATGCACCTAAGTCAATGTTTTCGCCCTTAAGTCCAACTAAAGCACCATTCTTTGCTTCATCTGAATCAGCATGAGCTAATAACCATTTGTTTCTAGCTGTAAGATAACCATCTTCCTTTGTAAGGTTTGGCATATCAGGTCTGTCAGTATTTGTGCCCATTGGAAGTGCAACCATAACCTTGAAGCCCTTTGTTGAATCTGTGTGGCAAGGTGCATAGTGAAGTGTATTTCCATAAACCTCAACAAGTACACCAGCAGGTACTCTGAATGCTTTTACATCCTTTGTATCGAGCATGAAATCATTGATCTGTTCTTGTCTGGCAAGCAAAAGGATAAAATCCTCAGTTCCAAGATTGAACTCGCTGTCTCTGTGATACTCTAAGCAGTTTAATTTTCTATTGAAACCATTACACCATCCAAGCTGTGTAGGCATTCCGCCATAGCAGTGATCAGCAAAAGCCTGTACCTCAGGTAATTCCTGTAAAAGTGGCTCGCTTGGAACATAATCTGTTCCTTCAGGAAGTCTTGTCTTTGCAAGTGCGTCTACTAGCTTTGCAACGATATCATCCATTCCCTCTACGATTTGACCATATGGCTTAAATTCTGGATCTGTAACATTATAGATTTTCATAATTCCCTCCTAAAAAGTACATTACATTTTTAAAAATTTTATCATAGAAATTGCGAATAAAAATGCTTTTATCAATAATGGGAAAAATAATTCTCTTTTTTGAGCAAAAATATGCCATTATTATATATGATATAAATTTTCGAATAATAGCTTGGCACCAAATAGCATATGACATTAAATTATTATAAGTGGAAAATATACTATATTATAAGTAAATGAGATTTTTAAAATTGTTCTGCTAAATCTCAGAACAAGTATACTGTACTAATTTTGCTGGCATCACTTTGCTATATTTATTGAATGGTGTTAAATGTCTTATGAAAAATCAACTAAAGAAAAGGCTCAAATGAACCTGGAAAACGTAGCATATTATTTGATAGAGGAGAAGAAACTATGTCAGAAAACATACAAGAAGAACAATTCGATATAGTCGATGAATGTGGAAATCCAACAGGAAAAAGTGTATCCAGGAGTATTGCGCATAAAGAGGGAATAAAGCATAGAACAGCTCATGTTTGGGTTATTGATAAAAGTACTAATCCGATACGGGTTTTATTGCAAAAGCGCGCAATGAATAAGGATTCTTTTCCGGGAAAGCTTGACACTTCTTCAGCAGGCCATATTCATGCGGGCGATGATCCGTGTGAATCTGCAGTAAGAGAGCTTTCAGAAGAATTGGGGATAACAGCACAAACGACAGATTTGACATTTATCGGAACCTTTGATGTTTCCTATGAAAAAGAATTTCATGGTAATCTTTTTAAGGATAATGAAGTGGCATTTGTATATACATATGAAAAGATGATTGATGTTTCTAAATTAGTTTTGCAAAAAGAAGAGGTTGACGCAGTTGAGTGGATTGCATTACCTGAGCTTTTGTCTGCACGTCAAAATAATGATTCCAGATTTTGCGTACCGCGTGGCGGTTTGGCATTACTAGAGGCTTATTTGCAATGATTAGTTATATCTATATTTATGTATGTTTTTGTTGGGCGATTATTTTTGGATTTAATTAGGTTTGTGTTTTTGTTTTATTAAAAAGTTGGTAAATGCAAAATGTTTAAAAAATTCAAACAATTCATATGATATATATAAAATAGATTTACTTTTGAAAATTCCGTGAAATCGTGTTGACAGTGTATTAGCTTGATGATATTATAATCGAGCACTGCAAAAAAGCAGTCAAATGTTTTTGATTTCCAAGCAATTTTAAATCAAAAACAATTAAAAAAGTTGTTGACAAAGCAAGCTGCACATGATAGTATAACAAAGTTGCTCGCAAGAACAACAACACAAAGCAAATTGATAACTGAACAGTGAAACAAACCTTGAATTAATACAAGTTTTTAAAAACATGTATCCTTGAAAATTCATTTAGTTTCTTGTTAAACAAGAACGAAACCTTTAT
>JAZLJM010000016.1:0-4182 GCA_045617805.1 Pseudobutyrivibrio sp. | reverse complement strand
GCCAAAGATACAAGCAAGAAAATCCGTTCCACTTTCAAGGCAAAAGGGGATGCCGGCAAGCATGTAGCAAGTTCGCCACCTTATGGTTATATGAAAGACCCAGAGAACAAAGATAAATGGATAATTGATGAAGAAGCTGCCGAGGTAGTAAGACGCATATTTAAGCTTACACTTGATGGCAAAGGACCATTTCAGATATGCAAGATACTTGAAGCAGACAAGGTGGAGATACCTGCATATCATCAAAAGAAAATGGGAATGGGATTGTGGCAGAGCAGACAGCTTGACCATCCATATCGTTGGACGAGTTCAAGTGTTGCATCCATTCTCACAAGAAAAGAATACTTAGGGCATACAGTCAATTTTAAGACGAGAAAGCACTTTAAGGACAAGAAGAGCCATTATGTGGCACAGAAATATTGGCAGGTGTTTGAGGACACGCAAGAGCCGATAATTGACGAGGAAACATTTTATAATGCGCAGAAATGTCGCACCGGTATCAAGCGATACCCTAACGGATGGGGCGCACCTCATCCACTTGATGGAAAGATGATTTGCTTTGATTGTGGTAGCCTTATGTATTGCCACAGAACAAGCAATGGCAAGAAGGTTGCACAGTTTGTTTGTGCTAAATATGGGAAACAGCCGGTAGGAACTCTTTGTTCATCCGGTCATAGAATAAATGCAGATGCTGTTATTGAGATTGTTAGAGATACCCTCAGATACCTCAAAACTACTATTGAAGACCAACCGGAGGAATTTATTGAGCAGGTAACTCAGACAGAGGTTAATAATCGTAATGCAGAAGCCAAGAAAAAGCAGGAGCGCTATAAAGCCTGCAAGAAGAGAGTTGATGAACTTGAAAAGCTTATTTGTAAAATCTATGAGGACAATGCACTTGGCAAGATGCCTGAGAGCAGATATGAAACTCTTGTTAGACAGTATTCCAAGGAGCAGGAAACCTTGCTTAATGAGATTGATGGGATTGAATCATTTTTAGCAGAGGTTGAGGAAAATCGTAGAAGTGGAAAAAAGTTTGTTGACCTCATGGCAAGATACAACGATTTTGATGAAATCACACCATATATGGTTAATGAGTTCATTGATAGAATCGAGGTTCATGAGAGGGATAGAAAAGGTTCGGTGCAGACTACACAGCAGATTGATATTTATTTCAATTTCATCGGTAGTTATCGTATGCCAGAGCCGGAACTTACCGAGGAAGAGATTGCCAAGCTTAAGGAAATCGAAGCCATTAAGGACAAGCGCCATCAAGCCTATTTGAAGAGAAAAGCAAGTGGATGGGAGAGGGACTACAACAGAAAGCGTGAGCCTATTCGCAAGGAGAGGATGGCACAGCTTAAGGCAGAGAACCCTAATACCTATGGCATCCCTGCAGAGGAATATGACAAGGAGCATTATTCGAGACAGAGTGTTATCCTTGCTGACTCTGTACCTGCCAATTTTTAACAAGTTCATACGATAGTTATTGTAATAACTGATATTGGAAAAGTGTTGATGAAAGAAATATCGTCAGCACTTTTTTATTTTATAATTTCACGATAATTATCGTATGAAAATAGGACAGAAGAGAACCTGCCAAGTTATCCACAACGCAGGTATGATTTTCATACTCGGATATGTTCTCTTCCTTTCCTTCCTTCCCTTTTTCTTCTTCCTCTTCTTCCCCCTTAGAAAGAAAAACGAAAAGAAAGAACCAAAGAAAAGATAAAAGAAAGATATACCCCTTTCATTATCATCATCATTATCCCATCTTATCCTATCCATCATTCATTCAATCGCGCGCGTGCGCACGCATAGAGCCGGCAGGCAGAAAGGAGCTGATGTATGACGAAGCTATCACGATATGAGCAGGAAACGATTATAAACTTTAATGCCGGCGAAGAAATGGCAACAGTTTATACTCGTGATCCTGCTGTTATGAGAAAACTTGATGCGTTAGTTATCGAGTTCCCAGAGGTCTATCGGTGCATAGGTGCAACAGATATCGACAAGACCTATGAAATGCCTAAATTATCTGTTAGTTATCGTAAGCCAAGGAAGTTATCAGAGGAGCAGAGAGCCGAGGCAAGAATACGAATGCAGAAAATAAATATGCATGAAATTCCATAAAGTTCAAGTTGATATTATTCAGATAGATGAATATAATAATATTTGGAGGAATATGTTTTATGGATTATTTGACTACAACAGAAATTGCTAAAATATGGCAGATATCTTCAAGGCGTGTTGCTATTTTATGCGAACAAGACCGTATTGAAGGTGCAATAAAAAAGGGGAAAATGTGGTTGATTCCTTCAGATTCAGCTAAACCAGTTGATGCACGAAAAAAAGATAATTGCAATTAGATTATAAATTGTGGCGACATGTCGCAACTATTTGGAGGATTATAATGTCGGATGAATTAATGAACATCAATGAGATTGATGAATTATATAATAATATAGCACAGCTGATTGATGGTGGGAAAACAGCTGTGGCTAAGGCAGTAAATGAATCGATGATTTCAATGTATTGGAATATCGGTAAAACACTTAGTGATGATATTTTGTTTGGTGAGCGTGCTCAATATGGCGAGACTATTGTTTTAGAAATTAGTAAAAGATTGACTGCAAATTTTGGAAAAGGATTTAATAAGACTGCATTGTTTAGAATGCTTAAATTTTATCAAGAATTTCAAAATTATGAGATTGTTGCGACACTGTCGCAACAATTGACATGGTCTCATTTTGTTGAACTGTTACCACTTGAAGATGCATTAAAAAGAGATTTTTATGCAGCAATGTGTAAAAATGAAAGATGGTCTGTAAGAACATTGAGAGAAAGAAAAAAATCAATGCTCTACGAAAGAACAGTTATTTCAAAAAAACCAGATGAAACAATTGCTAATGAAATCGCTGAATTAAGGGATGATAGGAAAATGTCAACTGATTTATTTTTCAGAGACCCATATATGCTTGATTTCCTTGGCTTAAGGGATACCTATAGTGAAAAGGACTTAGAGAATGCAATATTGGCAGAACTGGAAAGTTTTATTTTGGAAATGGGTTCTGATTTTGCGTTCTTATCAAGACAAAAGCATATTGTTTTGGATGGAAAAGACTATTATATGGATTTACTGTTCTATCATAGAACAATGCGCAGGCTGGTTGTGGTTGAGTTAAAACTTGGAGAATTTGAGCCACAGGATAAAGGGCAAACCGAATTATACCTTAGATGGCTTGATAAATATGAGAGAGCAGAGGGAGAAGAAGCGCCTGTTGCTTTAATATTTTGTGCAGAAAAATCGCAGGAGACAATAGAATTACTTGAATTAGATAAAGGAAATATTCATGTTGCTCAGTATCTGACTAAGATGCCACCAATGGAGTTGTTGCAGGAAAAATTATCACTTGCAATAGCAAATGCGAAACAGAGGTTGGAATCTCATGCTTCATCGGACGAGTGATTGTAACAATAAATCTTCCAGTTTTATGAGTAAGCAATATGGAGAAATTTAAATGAAAGAAAAGAAACAGTGGTTAATTAGATTGTTTATAATTTTATTCTCTGTTTCTGTTTCAGTGGCAGTATTACCTTGCGGAATAATTAATACTCATGGCTTATTTGGAGAGATTACATCATCGACTATAACTAATGATGATAATTCGAGTTTTCAAGAGAGTCGTGTAATTGAAAACAGAAGACAGATTAAAGGGATAAACATTTATAATATATGGTTTGAAGTTTGGATATGTGTCATCTGTATGATATACACTCAATATATGTTTAGACTTCCTAGAGAAGATACTATCATTACTTTTAAAGTACGAATGGATGATTGATTCTTTCTGCTAATTTATAAAGCAGAAAGGAGAAAAAACACTTGTTTGAACAAGACTATGTTATGAGACTTATAAAGGAAATGGTGAGAGCTATACTAAAGTTGTTATTTAATATTGATACCGCTTCACCATCGGCAGAATTATTGAAAGATGAAGAGGAACAACAGACGCTAGATGAACTACTTGATATGGTAGATAATGGACTCATTAATGAGGCGGAAAATAAAATATATGAAATAACAGAAGAGGGAAGTAAGATAGATTTAGAAATAGCTTTACTGTTTTATTCATATTTAAATGATAAGTCAGATGATTTTTTGGAAGCATATAATTTTAG
>JAZLJM010000015.1:0-20333 GCA_045617805.1 Pseudobutyrivibrio sp. | reverse complement strand
ACAAGCTTTTGTCATTCACCTCAACCTATCGTGCTGTTCGCCCCAAAAGGACATTTTTAAAAATTAGTCGAAGCCGCGGATAAGACACTCATATCTGCGGGACTTGCTATGCCGGATTTCTTAACGGATTTGACAATTGCAAGCAAAGGCGTAAGAAAGCTGGAAGAAGGCAGCGCATATTATAACCAGTAGGTAAAGTTGGTACAGAAAGGATGTGTTGGTGGCTGAGAAAGGGTGATGAGTTAAAACTGGCTAGGGGATATTATGGCAAAGACTTAGAGGTGGCAAAAAGTATAGATATTTTGGGGTGGGATGCACTAGTAAAAGTGGCAGATTGAAGGTACAATAGAGGGAGGCAATATGGAGGTTTGATATGGAAGAAGTGAAGGGATATGTCCACAGCTTGGAAAGCTTTGGTGCGGCAGATGGGCCTGGGATTAGATATATTGTGTTTTTGAATGGCTGTAATATGCGGTGTGCTTTTTGCCATAATCCGGATACGTGGAAGCTAGAGCAGGGTGAGGTGTATAGTGCTGATGAGATTTTGAAGAAGGCACTTAGGTATAAGCCTTATTGGAAGAATGAGGGCGGTATTACGGTTAGTGGTGGTGAGCCACTTTTGCAGATAGATTTTGTGCTGGAGCTTTTTAGAAAGGCAAAGGCAAAGGGGGTTACTACTTGTCTTGATACGGCGGGACAACCTTTTACGACTGAGGAACCTTTTTTTTCGAAGTGGAAGGAATTGATGTCGCTTACGGATACGGTTATGCTGGATATTAAGAATATTGATCCTGTGAAGCATAAGGATTTGACAGGAGTGGATAATGCGAATATTCTTGAGATGGCACGAAGGATGTCGGATATGGGTGTTCACATGTGGATTCGTCAGGTGCTGGTTCCGGGAGGTTCGGATAATGATGAGACTTTGAAGAGGACTAGAGAGTTTATTGATACACTGAAGACCGTAGATAGAGTTGAGGTGCTGCCTTATCATACACTTGGCGTTTTTAAGTATGAGGAGCTGGGAATTCCGTATAGGTTAGAAGGTGTGAATGCGCCTACTGAGGATAGGATTAGGAATGCTGAGGAAATACTGGGTGTGAAGAATAGACGATAAATAATAGTTAAAAAGGTGGAAGTTTTTTGAGTAGTAATAATAAAAGTAATAAATATTGGAAAAATACAGTGTGCTTTAAAGGGGAAAATCAAGCCTTTTTAGATGCAGAGTATTTGTGCGCAAAGATGAAAAAGGGCGCGGTGGATGATGTTATTTCTATTGGCTTGATTGTTACAAATAGAGCGCATGAGGAGCTGGCAAGATATTATTCGACGGTAAGACTTGTGAAGGGACATAGGCTGACTCCGCTTATTGCAAAGCTTACGGGGCTTACGAATGAAGAATTGAGAGTTGCTCCAACCTATGAGAAGGTTATGCAAAAGTGCATAGGCCTTGTTAAGAAGTATGAGGTTGGAAAAATTTGCGTTTGGGGTGGTGATAAGTCGAATTTTGTGAGGGATTTTGAATCACGAACGCTTGATAAAGATTTTCAAAAGGATGTTATGAAGTTTATTAACACTTTTGAAAATATACAAAAGGATGTAAGTCTGGATGTTACGGGTGGTCTTGATAGCGGGATGTCACTTGCAGATATGAAGACTATTTGTGGTCTGGGCGGACATGTTGAGCATAATGCGCTTTCTGATGCTGAGGATATGCTGAATTGTATTCGTGTGATTGAAGCGAAGAAGCTTCCTTATGATGGCGTCGAGGCGGCACAGTATAAGCATTTTAGAGCCGAGTATGTGAAGAACAGGAGCTTTAATGACCATGATGATGAACCGATTTTGGCTGGTTCGATGTGTGGCGAAGAATTTTTAAAGGAGCTTGAGGCGTGTGGGTTTAAGGCTCAGCCTAAGACAAAGGCTTTTGTGGATGATTTGAGATTTTTGCTGGGTAAGGGCGATATTACGATGGGAACATATTCTGAAATGATGGATTCAAAGAATCACTGAGAATGATTTGTTGACGAATTGTTCACAGTAATTTCTCAATATTTAAGTATTATAATAGTATAAATGGTTAAGGTAATAATAGAGCTTTTCTTTTGAAAGCTCTATTTCTCTAACGAAATGTTTTTCTAGATAAAGTGAGCGTGGATTGTAACTGATACTATCTATGACTACTAATTGAAATTTTTGATTGGGAAGCTGGAAAAGCAGTTACTCAGTTTAACTAATTGAAATTTTTTGACTGGGAAGTTGGAAAATAGTTGCTTAGTTTGAATAGATGAAAAAATTTTATTGAATATTTGTATATTTGTATAAATTTTTACTAGGGGGTTGGTATGGATAATAATTTTATTTGGCAGTATGTATTTGAAAATACTGATGATGGTGTAGTTGGAATTAGTTATAAGGGCGGAAAAATCATCTTTGCGAATGATGCTGCAGCAACAATCCTTGAGGAAAAGGAATTGCTCGGAAAGACTATTATGCAATGTATTCCATATAACGATGTCAATGATGAGATTAATCAGCTTATTGTTGATGCTGTTATGGATAAAGAAAATAGTCATGGTGGCCTGGTTTCGTTTTTAAATAAGACTGATATTAAGCGATTGCAGGTGAAGAGCTATTTTCTGGAAAAGGATAATGAAAAGCTGGGAGTTATTTTGATTTTTAATGATATCACTGAGATTTTCAGAGTGAGAAGTACTTTTACAAGATATCTCTCAGAGAGCATTGTTGACCAGCTTTTGGATACGCCGGAGGGACTTCGAATGGGCGGAAAGAAGACCAAGGCTACTGTTATGATGAGTGACCTTCGTGGCTTTTCTGCTATGTCTGAGGCGATGGATCCGGCGAGTCTGATTACTATGCTTAATCATTATTTTGAACAGATGGTTGAAGCAATTCAAAAGTATAAGGGCACAATTATCGAATTTATGGGTGATGGAATTTTTGCTGTTTTTGGTGCGCCGGTTGATGATGCGGAGCATGAAACGCATGCTGTTGCAGCAGCTATTGAGATGCAGCAGAGAATTATTGAGGTAAATAAATGGAATGCTAAGCATGGCTATCCTGAGCTTATGATGGGTGTTGGTATTAATACAGGTGACTTGGTGGTCGGAAATATTGGTTCGGAAAAAAGAGCCAAGTTTGGTGTAATGGGTAGTTCAGTAAATATTGCCGGTCGAGTTGAAAGCTATACAACTGAAGGGCAGGTGCTTATTTCTGAGTATACTAAAGCTGGTATCAAAACAGACATTTCTTTCTTAAGCTCAAAGGAAGTTCAGGCAAAGGGAATCAATCATCCGATTGAAATCTTTGAGGTCGATGAGCTTTTTGGGGATTATAATCTAAAGGTGCCTGAGCAGGTTGTAGGAAAGCTTGATATAGTTACAAATGATGTAGCTGTTCCAATGGGGGTTGTTATTGGTAAGGATGTGCAGGAGTTTTGCTTTAATGCAAAATTTATTGCAATAAATGAAAAATACGCACAAATTGAAGCTAATACCAAGCTTGATATCGACCAGAATATCTGCTTGATGATTGGTGACCAGCTATATGCAAAAGTTAAAAAAATTGAAGAAACCAGTGTGATTGTTTGCTTCACAGCAAAGCCAGCAATTTATAAGGAGTGGGAAAAATGCCTATTTTTATAAATACATGTGTATACGCGGATGGTAGTCTTAACAAGATGAAGGACTATATTGATAAATATGGTGATGATGTTGCTTTTGAAATTCTTTCGAAGGCAGATACCTTTGAGTGGGATAAGGAAATGGAGACTTTGCTTGATATGCTTTCGGGTACAAGAATTGGTTTCCATGGCCCGGTGTGGGAGGCTGAGCATTCTGCAAAAAAAGGTACACAGGAATATGAGCATACTATGGAAATGATATATCGTACTGCAAAGTTCGCTAAGCTTCTTAATTGTGAGCATGTAGTATATCATCTCAATAACTGCGAGGTTGTTGATGGTATGCAGGAGGAAATGCTTAAAAATTCTTTAGAAAACCTAAAGGAAATACGTGAGATTTTTAATTTTTCAAAGATTTTTGTTGAAAATACTGGTACAAAGGTTCAGAAGAATGCTCTTTTAACTCAATCAGAATTTACTGACCTTTGCCGAGACAAGAAATTTGATGTTTTAATTGATATCGGTCACGCTCATGCAAATGGCTGGGACTTATATAAAATTCTTGATGACTTAGGACCTCAAATCAGAGCCTTTCATCTTCACAATAATGATGGTCAGCATGATCTTCATAATCGTCTATTAGATGGAACCTTTGATTTTGACAAATGGATTCATGTAGCCAAAGAAAAGCTTCCTGATGCAAAATACATTATCGAATATATTCGACCAGCCTACGAAGGACAGCCGCTTATGGAAGACTTCGAATATTTAAGAAATATTCTAAATAACTAAACATAAACCTGCATAGTTAATTATATTCTATGCAGGTTTTTTGATAGCTATACTTTTTTGAACAATAAAATTTTTTGTATTATTTTCTAACCAATTTCAACTTATCCGCCTTGCCGCATCCTAAAACACCTGTTTTCTGCGACAAGAAGCCTGTGTAAAATAATATGCCCTGGCTGGTTTTTATCGCTTTATACCCTTGCACTTGCAAATCTGTAAAATCCTAAAATCCGGCATAGCAAGTCCCGCAGATATGGTGTCTTCCCGAGGTTAGCCAAATTTTTAAAAATGTCCTTTTGGGGCGGACAGCGCTGAAACATTCTTGGGATGACAAAAGCTTGTGTATCTAGGCAACCCTACTCGCATTTTTGCTCTAAAGTGAGCTTAGAAAATTCGACAAGTCCTTTGCTAGATTTTTCGCATCCGCTGCCATGGACGGCAGCGGAAGGCTGAGCAGGCACACGATGTAACTTCTCAGACGGTGGGAAAAATCTTGCAAAGGACTTGTCTAATTTTCTTAGTGAACGGTATGAGCAAAAATGCGAGTAGGGCTGCCTCGATTTACAAGCTTTTGTCATTCACCTCAACCTATTGTGCTGTTCGCCCCAAAAGGACATTTTTAAAAATTAGTCGAAGCCGCGGATAAGACACTCATATCTGCGTGACTTGCTATGCTGGATTTCTTAACGGATTTTACAATTGCAAGTGCAGGGGTATGGAGTGATAAGAACCAGTCAGGGCATATTATAAAACATAGATTTCAGGTGCAAGAAAATGAATTGTGGGTGCGTGGCTGGGAGGACAGGTGTCAAAAATATAAAAAAGCACGAAAAAACCACAATTTTTTAAAAAAATTGGACTATTATTAGAGATAGAAGCTGGAAATGTTTGGGATTTTTGGTGGTGAATCGGATGAAGTTTGAGCAGAAGAGAAAATATTTTATTGGATTGATAATTGCATTTGTTTTGGGAGTTGTTTTTGTTGTTATTAGGTATCTTAACATAGAGAGAATGAATAACACAGATTATGTGACGTATGGTTGTGATGAGAGTGCGGATGCTTATATTGATTTTGGGAATCGTCAGGATGCAACTAGTTCTTGGGAAAAGAAGGACTTTGATTTGTATGGAAAGACTGTGGATTTGCAGGCACAGACAATTGATGGGGTAGTTACAAATAATTCAAATTATGAGATTAGAGATTGGTATTTTGTTGTAAATGTTCATAAGGATTGTTTTATTAATCAGGCCTGGTGTGGAACAGTTGAAATTCATCAGAATGTAAAGGATAAAAAGGGGAAGATACAGACTCTTGATTTGCGAAATTATGATTTAGATAGTGTAAAGCTTGAATATCTTTATGATGGAGATTTGTTGATTCCTTTGCATGAAGGTGACTATTTTATTTATTATCCTTCTGTTAATGATAATGAGGCTCCTGTTTTGAAGGATAGCACTGTGGGCTTGGGCGGAATTTTCTATTATTTGGAGCCACTCGATTTTTCAGATATTGAGTTTCATTATTTTCTTCATAGAAGTATGAAGGATGGAATAGGCTTTTATTTGATTTTTGCGTATGCATTTGTTTGGCTTGTTGCGGTGATTATGTACTATTTTATGATAGTAATTTATCGTAGGGCTGAACGTGAAATGAAAATCAGGAAGCAGGGAATTGCCAGCATGTCTGGAATTTATGATGTTATTTATATCGTAGATTTGGATAAGAATGAATTGATTCCTGTTATGAATGATGATGAAAATGAGCAGATAAGTGCAGAGACAGCAGTGGCATCGGATGTTATGAGAGATGATTTTGCTGAGGATGCTACAGATGCGTATAAGGAATTGGTGGAAAGCTTTGTAGATTTGTCGACGATTAGAGATAGAATTGAAGGCAAAAGTAATATTGTCTGCGAGTACCTGGGTGTGAATCGTGGCTGGTGTAGAATGAGATTTTTCAGTGTGAATAAAAATGCTGAAGCTTCAAATATACATAAGGTGCTGTTTGCATTGCAGGTGATAAATGAAGAAAAAAGACAGATTGATGAGATTGAAGGTCGTGTCACAAGGGCTGAATCAGAGAGTAAATCAAAGAGTACATTCCTTGCAAATATGTCACATGAAATCAGAACACCAATAAATACTGTGCTGGGACTAGATACCATGATTTTGCGTGAAAGCACAGAAAAAAATATCAAGGCTTATGCGAGAGATATTAAAAATGCAGGAAATATGTTGCTGTCACTTATTAATGGTATTCTGGATTTTTCAAAGCTTGAAGCTGAAAAAATGGAGCTTGTTCCTGCTGAGTATTCTTTGAAGAAGATGATTCTTGATATCAGGAGTGTGGTTACAACACGATTTGCTTCAAAAAATTTAACTTTTAATATCGATGTTTCTGAGAGCATTCCAGATAAGCTTTATGGTGATGATGTTCGCTTGCGCCAGATTATTCTTAATTTGCTTACTAATGCAGCAAAATATACAGATGAAGGCGGCGCTACACTTTCTGTATTTGGAAAAAAACTTGATGATGATAAGGTACATCTTTTGATTTCGGTTCGCGATACAGGAATGGGTATTCGCGAAGAGGATATGAAAAAGTTGAATCAGCGCTTTAGCCGCTTGGATGAGAACCGTAATAGAAATGTTGAGGGTACTGGCATTGGAATAAATTTGGTTACGGGCTTGCTTGAGCTTATGGATTCGACACTTCAGGTGGTGAGTACATATAATGAAGGCAGTGATTTCTTTTTTGAAATTGATCAGGTAGTTGTAGATTCGACTCCAATTGGCGTAATTGATTTTGATGATTTTTCTGATGATGAGGATGAGGGATATGAGGCATCCTTTTATGCACCAAATGCGCATATTCTTGTCGTTGATGATAACGAGGTCAATCTCATGGTGTTTGAGAATTTGCTGAAGGAAACCGGTATTGTGATTCACAAGGCAAATTCAGGTATGAAGGCGATTGAGATGGCGGGTGAAGCTGCTTTTAATATTATTTTTATGGACCACATGATGCCTGGCATGGATGGCGTTGAGACCTTTAATAGGATTCGTGAGAGTGTGGATGGTAAAAATCAGAAGACACCATGTGTAATTCTTACTGCAAATGCATTGGCGGGGGCAAAGGATGAATATGCAAAGCTTGGCTTTGATGATTTTTTGGCAAAGCCTGTTGATGCAACTCTTTTAGAAGAGACAATTGTAAAATTCCTTCCAAGTGAGCTTATTGAAAAGCAGCAACCTGTAGTGAAGAAAACAACTGAAAAAGAGGTTTGTTTGCCAGATATCGAAGGTGTTGATGTTGCATATGGCATTGAGCATATTGGTAGCAAGGATGGAATGCTTAAAATTATGAAACAATTTTCTGTCGTTGCAAAGGATGATGTAGCAGAGCTTGAAGCTTATTTTGAAAAGATAAAAGATAATCCAGAAGATGCCGACGCTTTGTCTTCGTATAGAATTAAAGTTCATGCTATGAAAACCTCCGCAGGCGTATTTGGTGGCTTGCAGGTTTATGGGGCGGCTGCACAATTAGAGTTTGCTGCCAGAGATGGCAATGCACAGGCTGTAATTGATATTACACCATATTTTATTGAGTTTTATTTAAAGCTTCAAAAGAATCTTGCTAATTTCTTTAAAGAGCAGTTGGAGGAGGACTCTGCAGGGGGCGATAGCTTTAACCGAGAGGCCGCTGTTGCACTTTTACATCAGTTGAGTACGGCTATGTCTACTTATGATATTAAGAGTGCAGATGCTGTTATGGAGGAATTGAAAAAGTATCAATTAAATGATAAGCAAAAAGAGATTTTTGAGCAGCTTCAAATATTAGTGTCAAATCTTGATGCTGAAGGTATTTCAAAAAAAGTAGAGGAATTTCTTGAGGCTTAGGAGGTAAACATGGACGAAATAAGAAAAGATTTTTTATTTATTACAAATGGAGAAATATCTTTTTTACAGCGTTCTTTAAAAGAACTCTTAGAAACGGCTGAATTTTCGACTGACAAATGTAATATTGATATGTCAGAGTTGGGAAAAAGAGAAAAGCTTGGCACAATAAATATTGTAGATGCAGAGCTTTTGATTGAAAATTCATCTTCGAGAGTGTTGCTTTGTGATCAATGTATTGAGCAGGGGGCGATACTTGTTTTGATTGGTGATGCGGATAAGATATCGGCTCTTTCGACGCTTGTAACTCCTAGTATTATTGGTGCAGCTTTTCTTCGACCAATAAATAATAAGGAGGTTGTGAAAAAGCTTTCTGAGATTATGGAGAGTATTCGAAAAAAAGGCTTGCGAAAGAAAATTTTAATTGTAGATGATTCGCCAGTTTTTCTTAGAACCGCTTCGGAATGGTTAGAGGATACATATAGCGTTAGCATCTGTCCATCTGCAACGGCAGCCTTTCATATGATTGAAGTATTTTCTCCGGACTTGATTCTATTGGATTATGAGATGCCGGTTTGTGACGGAGCGCAGTTTTTGAAAATGCTACATAGTGAGACAGTTTCGTATGATATTCCAGTAATGTTTTTAACCTCAAGAGGTGACGCAGCCACTGTAAAGGAAGTTCTTGAGTTGAAGCCCCAGGGGTATCTGTTAAAGTCGCAGCCCAAGGAAAAAATCTTAGAAGCTTTGGATGAGTATTTTATAAAGGAAAAAATGAAATGATGTCGACAGTCTATTTTATTTGTTTATTAATCAGTGTATTCACCTTCATATATTTTGTAAGTCAGTATTACAAGAATATTGATATCTACGTATGTAGCACGTCTATTCTTGTGATGGTAGTAGAGCTTGGCTATTGGTTGAAAACGCAGATAGCTACGCCTGAAGGTGCTCGAATATGTATGGCAGTGATTTATTTTGAGTCCACGATTTTAGTCACGTTGATTATTTTTGCAATTTTCCGTGCAATAAATGTGGTTATACGTCCCTGGATAAAGGCACTTGCATATACTTTTTCTTTTGGCGAGCTTCTTTTAGTTTGGCTATCGGTTTTCAATAATAATTATTATACAAGTATTGAATTAATCGACACGGGATACGGTATCTCGACCAAAATGCATAGTGGTCCATTAAAGCCGTTGCATTATATATTCCTGGCGATTATTTTTATCGTTTTAATTGGAGCATTGGTATATGGACATATGAATAAAAAAATGTTCTCAAGAAAGAATTTGATGCTCTATACAATTGCTGTGTTTGCTTGTATTACAATATACGCTGTTGAATTGCTTACCGATGCAAAGTTTTCTGTTCTTCCTATTTTTTATACAGTTGTTATTTTACTGGTGGCGAAGAATTATAATTATTTTCAATCGCACGATATTTCTGGTGTTGTATCGCTTTTTCAACAGGGGCACAGTCAACGAGGATATATAATTTTTGATTTTAATGGGCATTTACTAAATTCAAATACAAGAATGAAGGAACTCTTTCCTGAGTTATTAGAGTGTAGAATTGATGAAAAGCTTAAAGAGGGCACTCGACCTTATGAAATTTTTTCTACTTTAATTAAAGAATATGAAGAAAATGAGATTACAAATAAAGAGTTTAAATCAGGTGAATTGATATTCTCCTGTGATTTGTCACTTTTTTCTCTCTCAAGAAGTGGAAAGCCGATGGGTTATCTGATGGATGTTAAGGATATCACAGAAGAAAAACGCGCGATGGAAATTATGACCTCATATAATGAAATTCTCAACGCAGAGGTCGCTAGTAAAATTGATAACATCAAGCGAATTCAGGAAAAGGTGGTTCTTGGCCTTGCAAATATGGTTGAAAATCGTGATAACAATACAGGTGGCCATGTAAAAAGAACTAGAGATATTACAAAAATTCTTGTTCATGAAATTCAAAAACAAAAGATTTTTGACATTAGTGATGAGTTCGCAGAAGGTGTAGTTAGAGCTGCATCAATGCACGATTTAGGAAAGATTTCAATTGATTCTGCTATTCTGTGCAAGCCAGGGAAGCTTACGGCTGAAGAATATGACATAATGAAGACTCACTCTACAAAGAGTGGTGAGATGGTAAAAATTCTTATCGATGGAGTAGAAGAGGATTGGTTTGTTGATGTAGCATATAATGTCGCAAGGTATCATCACGAAAGATGGGATGGCAAAGGCTATCCAGAAGGTCTTGTTGGAAATATGATTCCGCTTGAAGCAAGAATAATGGCGGTAGCTGATGTTTATGATGCACTTGTCAGTGAAAGATGCTACAAAAAGGCGATGAGCTTTGAAGAGGCGCAGGTTATTATGAGAGAAAGTATGGGAACGCAATTTGATCCAAGGTTTAAATCTGCATTTGATGGATGCAGATTATTGCTGGAGGAATATTATAGAAAGCATAATGAAAAGACATTGCAATAATGAGGTGTTTAGATAATAAAAAAGGATGAACCCGGGGTTCATCCTTTTTATTATCTGTCCTCCATTGGAGTGTATTTCTTGTGTTGGCATACAGTCATGTATGCAGGTCTCATGATTTTACTCTTCTGGCAAATCTCTTCCATACGATGTGCTGACCATCCTGCAATTCTTGCGATGGCAAAGATTGGAGTGAAGAGCTCGCCTGGAATACCAAGCATCTGATATACAAAACCAGAATAAAAATCAACATTTGGTGAGACACCTTTGAAGATTTTTCTTTCTTCTCCAATAATTGTTGGAGCAAGCTTTGCAACAGTTTCATACAACTGATATTCTTTTTCCATGCCCTTTTCGATAGCAAGCTTTTCTATGAAGGAATGGAATGTAACGGCTCTAGGATCTGATACGGAATAAACAGCATGTCCCATACCATAGATAAGTCCGCCATGGTCAAAGGCTTCGCCATGTAAGAGCGCTCTTAAATAGTTTGAAACCTCTTCCTCATCCTCCCAGTTTTTAACTTTTTCTTTCATATCGGCAAACATCTTTACAACCTTGATGTTGGCGCCGCCGTGCTTTGGTCCCTTTAATGAACCAAGAGCTGCAGCGATTGCGGCATATGTATCTGTACCAGAAGATGATACGAGATGTGTTGTAAAGGTTGAGTTGTTTCCACCACCGTGCTCCATGTGAAGGATAAGTGCAACATCAAGAAGCTTTGCCTCAAGCGGAGTGTACTTTCCATCAGGTCTTAAGCAACGAAGGATATTCTCAGCAGTTGAAAGCGATGGATCTGGCTGATGAATAATAAGCGATGCATTGTTGTAGTAGTAATCGTAAGCTGCATAGCTGTATACAGAAAGCAATGGAAAATTTGCAATAAGCTGTATACATTGTCTAAGAACATTTGCCTCAGAGGTGTCATCAGCACGGTCATCATATGAATATAAAGCAAGGACTGAACGAGCAAGTGAGTTCATCATGTCCTTTGAAGGCTTTTTCATAATCATATCACGAACAAAATTCTGTGGAAGACTACGGTAATTACTCAAAATTTCTTTGAAATTCTCAAGCTCGTCCTTTGTAGGAAGTGAGCCGAAGAGTAATAAATATGTGCACTCTTCAAAACCGAAATTCGATTCGTTTGAACTGTTTTTAACTAAGTCTTTGACGTTATAGCCACGGTAAAAGAGTTCTCCGTCACATGGAGTTTCGACACCATCGATAATTTTCTTTGAGTTTACTTCAGAAATATCTGTAATGCCGACTAATACGCCTTTTCCATTTACATCTCTAAGACCTCTTTTTACATCATAGGTAGTATATAAATCAGGGTCAATGTATGAGGATTTCTTCGATAACTCTGCTAAAGCTTCTAATTCAGGTGTGATTTCACTAAAGTTATCAATTGCCATTAATAATTCCTCCTTCAAAAATTGAATATATAGTAAAAGTATTTACAAGCTATTTTATTATAGAAATAAAAATTCCAAAGGTAGTTTACCATTTATTAAGAAATAGCACAAGAAAAAGATGAATAATTTTACAAAAAAACGCACTGTTTTTTGTCTATTTTTTTAGTGATTGTTCTAAAAAGTGTTCAGTTATTTTTCACAAATTCAATGTATATTAAAATTGTATACTTTCGGGAACAATTTTTTAAGAAATTAGTTTGATTTGATTGACAAGAAAATAACGAATAACTAAAATTGTAAAAGAGAAAATTAGTTTTTTGAATTCCCGATGTGGATTTTATGAAAACAAAATATATTAAGAAAAGAGAGGTATGTATTGATGGCAAATGTTGATTTAACAAAGTATGGCATCACTGGAGCAACTGAGATCGTTCACAATCCTTCTTATGAAATGCTCTTTGAAGAGGAGACAAAGGCAGGTCTCGAGGGTTATGAGGTAGGTCAGAACACAGAACTTGACACAGTTAATGTTATGACTGGTGTATTTACAGGTCGTTCACCTAAAGACAAGTATATCGTTATGGATGCAAATTCAAAGGACACTGTATGGTGGACATCTGAGGCATATCCAAATGACAATCACCCAATGGAAGAGAAGACATGGGAAGTTGTTAAGGAACTTGCTAAGAAAGAGCTCTCAAACAAGAGACTTTTCGTAGTAGATGCATTCTGTGGTGCAAACGCTGATACACGTATGGCAGTTCGTTTCATCGTTGAGGTTGCTTGGCAGGCTCATTTCGTAACAAACATGTTCATCCGTCCTACAGCAGATGAGCTTGAGAAGTTCGAGCCAGATTTCGTTGTTTACAACGCTTCAAAGGCAAAGGTTGAAAACTATAAGGAGCTTGGTCTTAACTCTGAGACATGTGTAGCTTTCAATATTTCATCTAGAGAGCAGGTTATCATCAACACATGGTACGGCGGAGAGATGAAGAAGGGGATGTTCTCTATGATGAACTATTACCTTCCACTCAAGGGCATGGCTTCTATGCACTGCTCAGCTAACTGTGATATGGATGGAAAGCACACAGCTATCTTCTTTGGTCTTTCTGGTACAGGTAAGACTACACTTTCTACAGATCCAAAGCGTCGTCTTATCGGTGATGATGAGCACGGTTGGGATGACAACGGTGTATTCAACTTCGAAGGTGGTTGCTACGCAAAGGTTATCGGTCTTGACAAAGAGTCAGAGCCAGATATCTACAATGCTATTAAGAGAAACGCTCTTCTTGAGAACGTTACAGTTGCTGCTGATGGTAAGATTGACTTCGATGACAAGTCAGTTACAGAGAACACTCGTGTTTCTTACCCAATCGAGCACATTAACAATATCGCTGCTGAGGTAAATAAGGTTTCTGCAGGTCCTGCTGCTGACAATGTTATCTTCCTTTCAGCAGATGCTTTCGGAGTACTTCCTCCAGTATCTATCCTTACACCAGAGCAGACACAGTACTACTTCCTTTCAGGATTTACTGCAAAGCTTGCTGGTACAGAGAGAGGTATCACAGAGCCAACACCTACATTCTCAGCTTGCTTCGGACAGGCATTCTTAGAGCTTCACCCTACAAAGTACGGCGAGGAGCTTGTTAAGAAGATGAAGGCTAATGGTGCAAAGGCTTATCTTGTTAACACAGGATGGAACGGAACTGGAAAGAGAATCACAATCAAGGATACAAGAGGTATCATCGATGCTATCCTTAATGGTGACATCAAGACAGCTCCTACAAAGACAATTCCTATGTTCAACTTTGAAGTACCTACAGAGCTTCCAGGTGTTGATCCTAAGATCCTTGATCCTAGAGATACATACGCTGATGCTTCTGAGTGGGAGACAAAGGCAAAGGATCTTGCTGCAAGATTCCAGAAGAACTTTGCTAAGTATGCTACAAACGAGGCTGGTAAGGCTCTTGTTTCAGCAGGTCCACAGCTTTAATTATTACCTAAATTGAAGAACGACTTTTTGTGCATTATTTTGAGCGTAAGTTCACAGTTTTTTCGCAATTAGGTTGTATATTCAAGACAAGGTAACAAATAACTTTTAGACACTAATCTAACCTGGGATGAACGATTTAACTTATCCTTTTTGAACCTACATTTACTTTAAATGGAACGCTCATATCGCTGATTAGCTGTCAAGCCATCATTGCGCAGTGGAAGGCAAAAGATCAGTTGCGGCAATCCACCTAGCATAGGGCTAGGAGTCAAGATGATAGGCCCGTCATTTTGGGTTAGGTTGAAGATTACAAGGAACCACATCTATGTGGTTCCTTTTTTTGGTGCGCCTTGCGGCGCATGTTTCTGAATCTGATGGCCACAGTAAGGCGGAATGTCACTGCGTGATAAAAATCTTCTTTTATAAATTGTCGGTTTATAGTAAAATAAAATGCTAGAATAATTACGCATTTTCGGAGGAAATGTATGATTTGGATGTTTGTTGGATACGCAAAGACGTATATTGATAAATGCTGCAGAGACCATATTGGCGCATATGCAGCTCAGACAGCATATTTTATGATTATGTCGTCTATTCCGTTTATGATGCTTCTTTTTGCGATAATGGGTTTTGTGCCGTCGACAAGTCATTATTTGTATGCATTTATATATGATTTCTTGCCTATAGAGGTTCAGCCGTATTTGTCTACTGTAATTGAGATGATACATTCGGCAACGGTGGGGACGATTTCTGTTTCGACAATTATGGCTATTTGGTCATCTGGAAAAGCTTTTCAGAATTTGATGGTAGGGCTCAATGTAGTTAATCAAATTGAAGAGACCAGAAACTGGTTTGTGACACGTATTTGGGCTGTGATATATACATTTACATTGCTGATAGCTATTGTGATTATTATGCTCATGCTTGTCTTTACAGACCAGATTAAAGGGATTTTTAAGGATTATTCGGGTATTATTTCCTATTTAGTAGGTATGAAGCCTATTATTAGATGGATTTTTGTATATATTTTTCTGGTGGTATTTTTTACTTATTTATTTAAAGTATTACCTAATCAAAAGATAAAATTTGCGCAGGTTTTACCGGGTGGTGTTATTTGTGCGACCTCGTGGTATATTTTTTCAGCAATATTGAGTCTTTGGATTCGTTATTTTAATGCATTTTCTATGTATGGTACACTTGCGGCGATTATGAGTATGATGTTTTGGCTGTATTTTTGTATGTATTTTATGCTTATGTCGGCTGAAGCAAATGTGTTTTTTGGCGAGATGATTAGGGATGGTATTGCTAGAAAAAGGAAAGGATTAAAAACTATAATTGCGTCTTTGTGGACTAAAAAAAATTAGTATGTTAGAATGACCGATATGAGAACAATAGATTTTGATTACGAGCTTCCTGAGGAGCTTATTGCCCAGGATCCTCTTGAAAAAAGAAGTAATTCCAGACTGATGGTACTGGATAAAATTAGCGGCGATGTTGAGCATCGCCATTTCTATGATATCAAGGAATATCTTAAAGCAGGAGATTGTCTTGTTATTAACAATACAAAGGTTATTCCTGCAAGATTATACGGCTCGCGTGTTGGCTCTGGCGGGAAGGTTGAGATTCTTTTATTAAAAAGAAAGAGTGATAATCTTTGGGAGTGCTTGGTAAAGCCTGGTAAAAAGGCTCGCCCAGGTATGGAAATTTCCTTCGGTGATGGTATTTTGACAGGTACAATTACAGATATCGTTGATGAGGGAAATCGTCTTATTGAGTTCAAATATGAAGGTATTTTTGAGGAAATACTTGATAAGCTCGGGGAGATGCCTCTTCCTCCTTATATCACACATAAGCTTGAGGATAAGGATAGATACCAGACTGTATATGCTAAATATGATGGTTCTGCAGCGGCACCTACAGCTGGTTTACATTTTACACCCGAATTACTACAGGAAATTCGCGATATGGGGGTAAAGGTTGCTGAGGTTACATTACATGTAGGTTTAGGAACCTTTAGGCCTGTAAAGGTTGATAATGTATTAGAACACCATATGCATTCAGAGTATTACGAGGTTAATCAAGAAGCTTGTGATATCATCAATGAAACAAAGAAAAATGGCGGGCGAGTGATATCTGTCGGCACAACAAGTACCAGAACATTAGAGTCAGCGGCTAGAGATGATGGTTTCTTGGAGCCTAAAAGTGATTGGACAGAGATTTTTATATATCCTGGCTACAAGTTCAAGGTTATTGATGGTTTGATTACAAATTTTCATTTGCCACAGTCTACTTTGATTATGCTTGTTTCGGCACTTGCAGGTAAGGAACATGTGCTTTTGGCATATGAGACCGCTGTTAAAGAAAGATATCGTTTCTTTAGCTTTGGCGATGCGATGTTTATTGTTGATAAAAACTCATAGAATCAGGTCGTTAGAGTGCGATTTTCTTGAATAAAGACTGGATAGATGGTAACATTATTTTTGTGAAGAAATAGGTTTTTGAGCCTATATTTTATAGATATTTTTTATTAGGAGGCCCTAAATGGTAGATATAATTTCAGAATTGACTGCCAAGTTTGAAAACGAATTACAAAAAGTTTCGAATTCGGAAGAACTTGAAAATATTAGAGTAGCATTTCTCGGAAAAAAAGGTAGCATAACTGCTGCTATGAAAGAGATGGGAAAGCTTTCTGTTGAAGAGAAAAAGGAATTTGGACAGAAAATCAATGTGCTTAAAGATAATGTAGGAAAGGAAATCCAAAAGAAGAAGGATGAACTTGCTGCAATTGAGCTTCAGCACGAGATTGATAAGGTGCCAGAGTTTGACCTTTCACTTCCAGAGAAGTTTAAGCAGGGGTCTTTTCATCCGATTACTTTGGTACAGCGTCAGTGTGAAAATGTATTTAAATCTATGGGCTTTACAGTAGAGGATTACAGTGAAGTTGTTACGGATTATGAGTGCTTTGAGTCTTTGAACATTCCAAAGTTCCATCCAGCAAGAGATATGCAGGATACATATTATCTTGAAAATGGACAGTTACTTAAGTCTCAGACATCTGCAGCGCAGAATGCAATTTATAAAAAGTACAAGGATCAGTTGATTAATGACGGCACACCAATTAAAGCGATTTTCCCGGGAAGATGCTTTAGAAATGAAGCAACAGATGCTTGCCATGAAAATACATTCTTCCAGATGGAAGGCGTAATGGTTGGAAAGGATATTTCAATCGCAAATTTGATTTACTTTATGAAAACAATGCTTTCAGAAGTGTTTAGAAGAGATATCAAGGTTAGACTTCGTCCTGGATTTTTCCCATTTGTGGAGCCTGGCTTTGAGCTTGATATTAATTGCTTGATTTGTGGTGGAGAAGGTTGTCCTTCTTGTAAGCATTCAGGTTGGTTGGAGCTATGCCCTTGTGGTATGATTCATCCAAATGTATTAAAAGAAGGTGGCATTGATCCTGACAAATATACAGGCTTTGCTTTCGGCTTGGGACTTACACGTCTTGCAATGATGAAGTATGGTATTAAAGATATTCGTGATTTGAATGGTGGTAATTTGCAGAGCATGATTCAGTTCACATATGATGAGCAGTAGGAGGCCGAAAAATGTTTATTTCAATGAATTGGATTTCTGACTTCGTAGACCTTTCTGGCCTTGATAAGTTAGAATTAATTAGTAAGTTTTCTCTTTCAACAGCAGAGGTTGAAAATGAGATTTTCTTTAAAGGAAAAGATTTATCTAAAGTTGTAGTAGCTGAAATTAAATCAGTTGAGCCACATCCTGAGTCAAAGAAGCTTCAGCTTCTTAAGGTTGATGCAGGTGATGCTGAGCTTACGGATGTTGTTTGTGGCGCGCCAAATGTTAGAGTTGGTATGAAGACAGCTTTTGCAAAGGTGGGAGCTCAGATTGGTGATATTACAATCACACCACGTCCACTTGCTGGTTTTGACTCATTTGGTATGTGCTGTTCTGAAAAGGAAATTGGCCTTTCAGATGAAAATGATGGCATAATGGAAATTCTTGATGATGTGCCAAACGGAACAGATTTAAAGGATATTTATGAGATAGATGATATTGTATTTGAGGTTGATAATAAGTCTCTTACAAACAGACCTGATCTTTGGGGTCATTACGGTATTGCCAGAGAGTTTGCCACAATAGCAAAAAGACCTCTTAAGCTAATCGAGGAGATTGACCTTTCACAGTATGCAAATCTCGACAAAATTGATGTAAAGATTGAGGATGAGCTTTGCCAGAGATATTCTTGCCTTAAGATTGAAAATGTACAGAAGAATATCAGTCCTGTAAATATGCGAATTCGTCTCTATTACTGTGGCATGCGTGCAATCAATCTTCTTGCGGATTTGACTAATTATCTTATGCTTGAGCTTGGTCAGCCTATGCATGCTTTTGATTCTCGTAAGGTTGAGAAGATTAGAATTAAGAGATTCGACAAACCTTTTGTATTTACTACACTTGATGGTGTTGAACGCAATATTGATGAGAATACACTTATGATTTGCAATGATAACACACCAGTTGCTATTGCAGGTATCATGGGTGGTCTTGATTCTGAAATTGTTGAAGATACTACTCAGCTTACTTTGGAATCAGCTACTTTTAATTGCGCTTCAATACGTAAGTCTGCAGTTCGTCTTGCACACAGAACAGATGCTTCTGCCAGATATGAGAAGAGCCTTGATCCAGAGCTTACAACAGTTGCGATTGCCCGTTTTGTAAAGCTTTTGCTTGATATTGATCCAGGTGTAAAGGTTGTTTCTTCTCTTACTGATGAATATGCATTCCATTATCCAAAGGTTTCTTTGTCTTTTGATAAGGCTTTTGTTGATAAGTATACAGGCATCGATATTTCGGATGAGCATATTGTAACAACACTTACTGCTTTAGGTTTTGGTGTTACTCAGGATGGTGATAATTTTAATGTAGATGTTCCTTCGTACAGAGCTACAAAGGATGTTACAATGAAAGCTGATATCATCGAGGAAATTACTCGTATCTATGGATATGATAATTTTGATGTATTTACTGCAAAAGCACCTCTTTATCCGGTACGTATGTCGGATGAGAAGAATGTTGAGGATGATATCAAGAATCTTCTTGTTAAGAGATTTAATCTCCATGAGCTTCATTCGTATGTTTGGCAGTATGCAGATGAATACAAGAAGCTTGGTATTGAAGTTGAGGAAAATATTAAGCTTGCAAATTCGACAAATCCTAATATTGAGACATTGAGAAATTCTATTATTCCAACTCAGCTTTGTCAGGTGAGCTATAACACAGGCTTTGATACAGATTTTGGTGTATTTGAAATAGGTCATGTTTTTGGTGGTGTTAAGGCTGATGGTCTTGTTGATGAAAAGAAGACACTTTGTATTTCTTTATTCTCAAAAACTAAGCCGGTTGATGTGTTGTATTTCGAATTAAGAGATATGATTGCAGAGATGGTAGATGATATTAAGCATAAGGCACTTACATATACAAAGCTTGAGGCTACTCATTCATATGAGCATCCAAAGAATTTGTATGGCTTAAGTGTAGATGGTGTCGAAATCGGAAAGCTTGGTATGGTGCATCCTGCTGTCATGAAAAAGATAAACAAGAAAGCAAATGTTGTTTATGCTGAAATTGATATTGCAGAGCTTACTAGGGTTGAAAATGCTGGAATTTCATATCAGGAGCCTTCAAAGTATCCTGCTATGGAAATTGATTTATCGTTTGTAACAGATCGTTTTGCAGAAATTAGTGAAGCAATTAAAAATACTAAGTCTGAACTTGTTAAGAAAGTAGGCGTTACAGATATTTATTCTGCAGGTGAGGAAAAGTCAATTACTGTAAGAATTCTTTTTGAACATCTTGAGAGAACACTTACTCACGAAGAGGTTCAAGAAGTAGTCGATAAGATAATTGATGAATTAAAGCAAAAGGGAATTAATTTAAAGAACTTAGGTAATTGCGAAACTCGCGAGGCTCGTTTGCAATCTTGATTAGAAACAAGGTAGATTTCGTGCCAATGCACGAAATCTTACATAAAAACATGTACTTTGAAATTTTAGGCGCACTTTAATAAGCTATAGGCTTTATTA
>JAZLJM010000014.1:0-74325 GCA_045617805.1 Pseudobutyrivibrio sp. | reverse complement strand
AAGAAGTAAACAACTTCTTTCTCTGCCTTCCCGACGAGGGACGGGTGTGGGCAGAGCCCACAAAAATAAAAGAAGCCCCAGCAAAAATGCTAGGGCTTGTGTTTAAATTATTTTGGGACATTTTCAAAAATGCTTGACAGCTATTTTCCAGCAAGTTTCTTATTTATAAATAATAATCATGACTTTTATTTTGCAGAAACCCTCTTGTTTTTCCAAGTAAATTTCTTATTTTTCAACTTCAAACACGGCTTTTCTATAAAATGCCATGACAAATACGCAACCGGCAAGCAAATCACAAGTGAAATCACAAAATTAATATATGGATCCATATACAAAAATAATTTTTCACCTGTCCTGCCTAAAAAATAGACCACCAATTGTTGGATTGGAAATGAAATCAAATATATTCCGTAAGATAAATCTCCTATTTTTTCATACCACTGTGTATTTATTTTTTCAGAAAAACCTATTACAAAAATAATACACGCACCACCAATTGCAAAGCAGATTGTAAAATCTAAAAATAGTATTCCAACTACTACGACAAGTATGCCTGTTGCTAATAATTTTTTATCAAGCCTAATGACATCCCTGTATAAATAGAAAAGCATTCCAACCAGGAAGTATGTCATAAATCTGGACAAATTTCGAATAAATTCAGCCGAAATTGGTCCAACAGAAAATGCATTGATGTATTTATGAAATACAAAAATAGCAGAACACAATACAGCCATAACTGGAATAGAAAACTTTTTCCTTTTCCATAATGGTGCTGATATCACTACAAAAATATAACAAATCACTTCGTACGCAAGCGTCCAAAGAGAGCCATCAACGCTATTTTGAAAATGATTCATAAAAACACCCGGAAGCTGTGTATATGCACTCACAAAATACAAATTACGCAAAAAATAAAGCCAATACTTTGTAAGCGCAAAATAGTGAGAAACCTCATAGCTTGTAACAAGCGGTCCCATAACAAAGGTCAAAAGCATAACTACCACAAAAAGCAGTGGCCATATCCTTAAAAAACGAGCCTTCGCATATTGCACAATACTTTTTGAATTATCATAGCTTTTACAAATCAAAAAACCACTGATAATAAAGAAAATATCAACCGCAAGACCGCCTGCATATTCCTTTCCCAAGGTGAGTCTACCTATAATATCTCCTGCTTCATCACCTAAAGAAATAGAAAATGAATGCATATAAACAACAAGGATTGCTGCTATTAATCTGATAAAATTTAAATTATTTTTTTTATTTATACAAGCATCTTTTAATAACATTAATTCTTTCCAAATTCTGAAAGCTGTAAGCCTTCATTTCTATCTAGAACCATACCAACTGACCATGAATTTACAAAAAGTAACAAAGGTCTATCCTTCAAATCCTTGATTTTCTTCATATCAGAAGTACCCTGAATCTTATCAAGGTCATAATCGCCTTCAATCCATCTGATATGCTCGTAAGGTAGGTTCTCAAGTATGATTTCTACGTTGTATTCATTGTTCAAACGATACTTTAATACGTCAAACTGAAGTACACCAACTACACCAACAATAATTTCTTCCATACCAGTATTAAATTCCTGGAATATCTGAATAGCACCTTCCTGTGCAATCTGTGTAATACCCTTCATAAATTGCTTACGCTTCATCGTATCAACCTGGCGAACACGGGCAAAATGCTCAGGCGCAAAAGTCGGAATTCCTTCAAACATAAAAGGCTTCTTTGCTGATGTAAAGGTATCACCAATACTATATAAGCCTGGATCAAATACACCTATAATATCGCCAGCATATGCTGTATCAACAATCTTTCTCTCATCAGCCATCATCTGCTGTGGTGCAGAAAGCTTAGCCTTTTTCTTACCCTGAACATGTAAATAGTCCTTTGTCGCATCAAATTTTCCTGAACAAATTCGTAAAAATGCCACTCTATCACGGTGAGCCTTATTCATGTTTGCCTGAATTTTGAAAACAAAAGCACTAAAATCATCGTCAAAAGGACTAACCTCGCCACAATCAGCAGTTCTAGGCAATGGAGAATATGTCATTTGTAAAAAGTGCTGCAAAAATGTCTCAACACCAAAATTAGTCAACGCCGAACCAAAGAATACTGGAGAAAGCTCACCCGCTGTAACAAGCTCCTGGTCAAATTCAGCACCTGCACCATCAAGTAATTCAAGCTCTTCCATAAGAGTATCATAATTTTCCTGACCAATAGCCTCTACAATAGATGGATCATCAATAGAAATTATTTTTTCCTCACCCTGCTTTGTACCCTTTTGAGTATCAGAAAAGCATCTAACCTGGCGAGTATTTCTATCATAAACACCCTTAAAGCCCTTACCTGAACCAATTGGCCAGTTAACAGGACAAGTAGCAATACCAAGCTCATTCTCGATATCATCAAGTAATTCAAAGGTATCCTTGGCATCTCTATCAAGCTTATTTATAAATGTAAAAATAGGAATATGACGCATAACACAAACCTTAAAAAGCTTTCTAGTCTGTGCCTCAACACCTTTATTGGCATCAATTACCATAACTGCACTATCAGCAGCCATAAGCGTACGATATGTATCCTCAGAGAAATCCTGATGTCCAGGTGTATCGAGGATATTAATGCAGTATCCATCATATTCAAACTGTAAAACAGAAGAAGTTACAGAAATACCTCTCTCCTTTTGGATTTGCATCCAGTCAGAAACAGCATGCCTAGCTGTTGCCTTTCCCTTTACAGAACCTGCCAAATTGATTTGACCACCGTAAAGCAAAAACTTTTCAGTAAGTGTAGTCTTACCTGCATCGGGATGGGAAATAATTGCGAACGTACGACGACGTTTAATTTCTTCTTCTATAGAAAGAGCCATAACAACCTCCTTAATGGCTTATTTTTAGTAATCAGTAAAAAAACCAGATGAAATTCATCATCTGGTTTTTAAAAACTATCTTAGTACTTGCGCTTTCTAGCAGCCTCAGACTTCTTCTTACGCTTTACTGAAGGCTTCTCATAGTGCTCGCGCTTACGAATCTCCTGCTGGATTCCTGCCTTTGCGCAGTTTCTTTTGAATCTGCGAAGTGCGCTATCTAAAGATTCATTTTCCTTAACAATAACACTTGACATAGTCTATTCCTAACCTCCCTCCATTTGGGGACTTGTACTATTTCTAAAAGCACTATCAAAGATTATAACATAAAATCTTTTGAAGTCAACCCATTTTTATTTAATCATAGAAATTAAAACATTTTTTGCTTCATCAAGGGCATCCTGAATGCCTGCTGGATTCTTTCCACCGGCCTGTGCCATATTTGGACGACCACCGCCGCCACCGCCAACCTTAGGTGCAATTGCCTTTACTAAATTACCAGCATGTGCGCCCTTAGCCTGTGCACCATCAGTTGCCATTACGATAAGATTAACCTTACCATCGCAATCACTTGCAAGAACAATTACGCCCTCACCAAGCTTTTCTTTAAATGAATCACCTAAATCACGTAAGCCATTCATATCAACACCTGCAACAGCAGTTGCAAGAAGCTTAACACCATTGATATCAACTACTGAATCCATAGCTCCTGAAGCAGATTCCTTTGCAGCCTTAGCCTTTAATGAATCAAGCTCAGAATTTGTCTCCTTAAGCTGTTTTTGTAATGAAGCAATCTTAAAAACGACCTCAGCAGGCTTGCACTTAAGTGCTACAGCAGCTTCATTCAACATAGCCTCTACACTGTCATAATAATCAAATACAGCAGTTGATGTAATTGCTTCAATTCTTCTAGTACCAGCAGCAACACCTGATTCTGACAAAATCTTGAATGCAGAAATCTCAGATGTGTTAGAAACATGAGTACCACCACAAAGCTCTGTAGAAAAATCACCCATCTTTACAACACGAACCTCTGCACCATACTTCTCACCAAAAAGTGCCATCGCACCAGTCTTCTTAGCCTCTTCAATCGACATAATTGAAGTAGTAATATCTAAAGCTTCAGCAATCTTTTCATTAACAATTGCTTCAACTTTTTTAATTTCCTCATCAGTCATTGCTGAGAAATGAGAAAAATCAAATCTTGTACGCTCGTCATCCTGATATGAACCCTTCTGCTCAACATGAGTACCGAGAACAGTTCGAAGAGCCTTTTGCAATAAGTGAGTTGCACTATGATTTCTAGAAATCTTTGCTCTACGAGCCTCATCAACACAAAGAGAAACCTTATCACCAACCTTAAGCATACCAGACTTCATCTGTCCGACATGACCAATCTTGTCGCCCTTAAGCTTAATTGTCTCTTTAACCTCGAATTCGCCATTTGCAGTAGAGATAACACCAGTATCTCCGCACTGACCACCCATTGTAGCATAGAAGCATGTAGCTGGAACAATAACAGTACCAACCATACCCTCTGCTATGGTATCAACGATTTCTGTTTCAGTTGTAAGAACAGAAATCTCTGACTCCATACATGTCTTATCGTAACCATCAAAAACTGATGTAATTGATAAATCAATAGAATCATAAACAGTAGCATCAGCACCCATGTAATTTGTCTCTTTACGAGCCTCACGAGCCTGCTTTCTCTGTTTTTCCATGCATGCCTTAAAGCCTTCTTCATCGTAAGAAAATCCCTTTTCTTCGAGAATCTCTGCTGTTAAGTCAACAGGGAAACCATATGTATCATAAAGCTTAAAGGTATCCGCGCCACTTAATTCCTTTAAGCCAGCAGCAACCATTTTCTCTTCCATTTCAGAAAGAATCTCAAGACCCTTATCAATAGTCTTATTGAACTGGTCTTCCTCTGCTGTCAAAGTCTTAAAGATGTACTCGCGCTTCTCCCAAAGCTCTGGATAACCATCCTTTGATTCATTAATAACTGTCTCAGAAAGCTTAGCCAAAAAAGTACCCTGAATTCCAAGTGAACGTCCGTGTCTGGCAGCTCTTCTGATAAGTCTACGAAGAACATAACCTCTTCCCTCATTTGATGGAGTAACGCCATCAGATACAAGGAATGTAGAAGAACGAATATGATCAGTAATAAGTCTGATAGATACATCATCGAGCGCATCTACCTGATACTTTTTGCCAGAAAGCTCACAAATTCTATCGCGAATAGCCTTCATTGTATCAATATCAAAAACAGAATCAACATCCTGCATAACAACAGCAAGACGTTCAAGACCCATACCTGTATCAATATTCTTATTTTCTAATTCTTCGTATCCACCATGTCCATCACCGTTAAACTGAGTGAAAACATTGTTCCAGATTTCCATGAAACGGTCGCATTCGCAACCAACCTTACAATCTGGATTACCGCAGCCATACTTTTCACCACGGTCATAATATATCTCTGAACAAGGACCACAAGGACCTGCGCCATGCTCCCAGAAATTATCACACTCTCCTGTTTCAGGATCACGATAGAATCTGGTAATGCGATCTGGTGCAACACCAATTTCCTTTGTCCAGATTTCAAAAGCTTCATCATCCTCACCATAAATTGATGGATAAAGACGATTTGGATCAAGCTTTAATACCTCTGTTAAAAATTCCCAAGACCAGGCAATTGCCTCATGCTTGAAATAATCACCAAATGAGAAATTTCCCAACATCTCAAAAAAAGTAAGATGGCGAGCCGTCTTACCTACATTGTCAATGTCACCTGTACGTACACACTTCTGACAAGTAGTAACTCTCTTCTTTGGTGGGATTTCCTGACCTGTAAAATATGGCTTTAGTGGAGCCATACCAGCATTGATTAATAATAAAGAATTATCATTTTGTGGTACCAAAGAAAAGCTTTTCAAACAAAGATGCTCCTTGCTTTGAAAAAACTCTAGATAAGCGCGTCGTAAATCATTAACACCGTTATTCAAAACTATATTCCTCCAAAAATTAATTTTCGGATGAAACCTCTGAAAGCTCAGCAGTCTCTTCCTTGCTGTTCTTGGACTTGCGAAGAGTAACTCCGATAAAGCCCCCGAGTAAAGCAACAGCGATCAGTATGATCATTGTGATTAGATAACTTGCAAAACTAGATAAAAAAGCAGTCATGGCAATTTCCTCCTAATTTTCAAAAAAATCTTCATTGCATACTTAAATAAATTATATAGCAATCATCTTACAAATTCTACTTATTTTGTAAGATTTATTGTCCTTTTATAATAAAATTGAAGCTGCTGTACGTATCCCTCAAAGCCAGCAAACGATTTTTTGATAAAATCTAAATAATCCTTCGTATTCATAGAATAATAATCTTCTTTAATAATCCGTTTCATCCAGGTATCAATTGGATAACTATCCATAAAATGATAGCCATATAACAAAATACAATTTGCAACCTTAGGGCCTATTCCCTTAAGTGACAACAATTTCTCTAATGCCTGCGAATATGTCATTTTTTCAAGTGAAAATAAATCAAATTCCCCACAAGATACCTTTTGTGCCAATTCAAAAATATAATCTGCCCTATAGCCTAAGCCTGTAACCTGCGAAAGCTTAGCTGCTGACGATTCAGCCAACTGAACTGCACTTGGAAAAACACAACCATCCGTATAATATGTACAAAGCTTCTCTATCGACTTTTTAATCCTCGGAATATTGTTATTTTGAGAAATTAAATAAGACACATAGACCTCCCATAAGTCCTGTCTAAGAATTCTCATCCCTCTTGAGCACTGTAATGCATCCGTTAAAAATTTATCCTTTGAAGCAATTATCAAAGCATTATAATGCTTATAATCAATATCAAAATCAAAATATCGCTGCCAAAAATCCCACTGATTTTCCCTGCAATCAAACACCCATTTTAAAGTTTTCTCATCAAAAGAAAATCTCACTTTATTTTCTCCCGAAAAAGCTGTGTACTCCTTTTTAGCATTTTTTGATGTTTCGCAAAAAAATCTAAAAACCTGACCAGAATTCATTATCACATCAGGATTAAATTCCTCGGATGAAAGCTCTTTTTCAAAACGCATACCTATTATTCCTCAATTTCAAAAAGCATATTTTCCTGAGTAATTTCAATTATTTTATCTTTTAAATTGGCAATATCCGGTCTGTTTTTAAAACGATGTATCCATTTGTAATCGCCCCACATATGCATCGGGAAAATATTTTCACATTCAAAGGTCTTGATAAAATAGTCAAGCCCTAAAAAGTAACCATCCTCTCCCATCCTTGGGTCAAGAACAACAAACGCGCAATTTATCAGTCGGTTACCTATATGTTTTAAAAATCGCTTAAACTCACGGCCATATTGCTCACCGTACAATTCACCTCTGCCTTCAACATTCCACCAATTCAAATCTCCAGCATGGAAAAATAATCTTTCACCCACCGTTATCAAAAACGCAACACCAGCATCTGTAGAATGAAGTGTTTCAATTTGCATGCCATCAATCTCAAACTTCATTAGAGGCTTAACGAATTTGATTTTTTCTTTTATTGAAATATCAAAGCCATTTCTTTTAAGGTAATTTGCCCCCAGACGAATATCCTTTGATAAAATAAATTTTGTCAAAGGATGTGATGCTGCCAACGCCAAATTCTTAACATCCCAATGGTCCTTGTGCGAATGACTCGCAAAAACATAAAGTGTTTTATCCTGTGATAACTCAGGCAAACAACCCGAATAGGAAACAGTCTGTGCCAGAATATCCTTGTCAAAATAATCAAAAAGTAAATATCTATCCTCAAATTCAACTAAGAAGCAGCTATGCTGAATATAATAAACCTTATACATTTCCTTCAATTACTCCAATATCCTTAATTATCGCTTCAACAAGCTCGGTAAACTTTCTTTCTACCATCTTTGCCATGTCAATTACCTCCTGCTCATCAAGAGGCTTTCCTGAAATCCCTGCTGCCATATTAGAAATGCAGGAAATACCTATAACCTTCATTCCCATATGATTTGCAGCCTGCGCCTCAACAGCAGTCGACATACCAACAGCATCAGCGCCAAGAATACTTGCAAGCTTAACCTCGGCTGGTGTCTCATAATTCGGTCCCTTATTCTGAAGATAAACGCCCTCCTCCAATTCGATATTGTGATTTGCAGCACAATTTCTAACAAGGTCTTGAAGCTTTTGATCATATACATGTGACATATCTGGAAATCTAGGCCCAAACTCGTCAATATTAGGCCCAATAAGTGGTGAATCCACAAAAGATGTAATATGATCAGTAATAAGCATCAAAGAACCTGGCTTAAATTCCTTATTAACACCACCTGCAGCATTTGTAAGAATCAAATACTCAGCGCCCATCATTTTCATGAGACGATGCGGAAGAACAACATCAGACATAGAGTATCCCTCATAAAAATGAATTCTTCCCTGCATACAAACAATTGGAACCTTACCCACATAACCAAAAACAAATCTTCCCGCATGACTTGGAGCTGTAGAAACAGGAAAATCTAAAATACTCTTATAATCAATTGTAGAAACAACATCAATAACACCTGATTCAGCATATCCCCCCAGACCACTTCCAAGCACGAGCGCCACAAGCGGTTTAAATGGTATTCTATCTGATATAGAATGGTAACAATTTTCTACTCTTTCTTGAATTCTATTCATAACAGCCCTCCTGTATACTTAAAATAATTTAAGAATTAATATATTTCACTATTATTATCATTAATTATTCAACAATATCATTTTATAAATCACCAGCATCAAACCAGATTATTTCATCTAATATGCAGATAACTAAAAAACAAAAAATCAACCTAACAAATTGAAATATATTCATCAATACTTTGAAAATTTTCATCGCATCATCTTATTTTATGATATCATATTTCCATAATTTAGTATGGAGAAAAATATGAATAATCAAACAAAAAAAGAATATATTTCACAAAAGCTTTTACACCGAAAAGATCGCACCTTTAGTGTTTTCAAATGGATACTCTGTGCAATCATCACAGGAATTGTCGTAGGAACAATATCATCACTGTTTGGTCTTGCACTCAATTATGTTATAGGATTTAGAACAAATCATAAGTACTGTCTTTTACTTTTACCAGTCGGAGCTGTGTTAATCCAATTTTTATATTCAATAATTCTAAAAACAAAGGATGGTGGTACAAATCTTGTCATCGACGCAGTTCAATCTGATAAACAAATTCCACTCAGAATGACTCCGCTAATTTTTGTTTCAACAATCATCACTCACTTTGTTGGTGGTTCAGCCGGCCGTGAAGGCGCCGCTTTACAAATCGGCGGCTCAATAGGAAATTTCATAGGAACAACCTTTAAATTCGAAGATAACGATAGAAAAACACTAATCATGTGTGGAATGAGTGCTGCTTTCTCAGCTCTTTTCGGAACACCAATGGCTGCTGCTGTTTTTGCAATGGAAGTAATCTCTATCGGAATCATGCATTACGCAGCCTTTGTACCATGCGTAATTTCATCATTAATTGCTCATGCCATAGCATCCTACTTTGGACTGCAATCCTTAGCGTTTCCACTTACTAATATTCCACACTTTACTATAAAAAACGCTTTACTGATTAGCATTTTTGCCGTTGTTTGTGGTTTGTTATCTACTTTCTTTTGCATGGTAATGCATCATTTCGAAAAAGATATTATCAGTAAAATTAGCAACAAATATATCAAAGCAATTCTCGGCGGAACTTCGGTTCTTCTGCTGACACTGCTAATCGGAAATGACACCTACAATAGTATTGGAACATCAACTATCACTGCTTGCTTTGCCGGAGCTACTGTACCAACCTTCGCATTTGTTTTAAAAATAGTTTTCACCACCCTTACACTATCCTGTGGATATAAAGGTGGTGAAATTGTACCTACTCTTTTTATTGGGGCGACCTTTGGTGCAGTCGTCGGTTCGCTAATGCATTTTAACACACCGCTTTTAGCTGCAATTGGAATGGGCGCTTTATTCTGTGGCGTAACAAATTGCCCTATATCAAGTCTGCTCATCTGTTTTGAGCTTTTTGGCTACGAGGCCATGCCATATTACCTGCTTGCGATTCCTTTTAGCTATTGGGTTTCTGGTTATCACGGATTATACATTAGCCAAAAAATTGTTTACTCGAAATACAAAAGCAATTACATAAATAAAAGTGTAAAATAATTATTTTCTCATACACTCTACAGAAAAGTTGACTGTAACATCAGGCACATCTGCAGAGTGTATTTTTAATTTTGCATCTCCGTCCTCACCGAGCGACTTAATATATACACCTGCAGCACCACCCTCAGCAGAAATCATTTCATTTCCAATAATTTCAATCGGTCCCTCTACTTCAAATTTCAGCGGTCCATTATAATCATATACCTGATTTTCAAACTGATCACACACTAATATCCTAACCAGTGCAACATCAAAGGAATGTATCTCTGTAAGCAATGTATGACTCACTGAAAGCTTAAGCTTAGGAGTGATTCGATTTGAAAGAATTTTTTCAGCCTTCTTTTCTTCATCAAAATATGCTTCAAATTTATAAGTAATTTCTTTTTGATTCTCATTTAAAATATAACGCTCAAATAATTCATCTAATTTATCATCTTCAATATGATATAGCTTTTTTGCTTTTGTTAGAGCAATAACATATTCTGGCGAAAGCTTATTTTTTCCCAAAGCACGCATATTTAGTAAATTCTTAATAACCTTCCCCTCGCCTTTAGAATATCCTTCTTCAGCTTCAAGGCTGTCACCGATATAATCATCAATTAAAACCGGACCATTTACTAAATTTTTAAAAGCTGAATCATCAACCAGATACTCTTTAATAAACTCATCATTAATATACATTTTTATCGAATCTGCATTTGTAAAAACATAATTTTCCCCCTGCTTTTTGCCCAGCTTGTCTGCCGCCAAAAAATCAGATGTAACACTAAGTACAGGTTCACCATCTAAAAATGAACGATAAAAATCTGCAGACAGCTTCTTATTTCTAAAAACATCCATGACACCAAAATAATTAATACGATTTCGATAATCCTTAGATTTTTTTAAGTAATCTGCAAAGCAATTTACAAATGCACCTGAAATATTTTCAGATCCATAAATACTATCAAAAAATCTCGCATGCCAAATTGCATTCTTCACCCTAGCATCTTCAGTATCAGACATCTTTGAAAAAACAGCATGCCCTGCAAATTCTGAGATAATATATGTCTTTTCTTCATTTGCAAAAAGCTTTCCTCGAGGAATACAGCCACCAGTCTTGTCATCAAATTCATAATTTGCTAAAGCAAAAATATCCTCACATGGCATCTTTTCGGATTGTTTTCTACAACCAAAAACTGGTCTATGTGCATCCATTTTTGCAGCAAGCTCATATGTCAAATTATAGAAATCATCACAAGGTGCATTTTTCACTCTACTTCCCCAGGCTGCAATAGACGGATGATTTCTATACTGAATAATCATTTTCTCAAGATTCTTAAGTTCGATATCCTTCCACTTCAAATCACCACAAAAATCCTTACCTAAAATTTCTAGGAATACAAGCAAACCTACTCTGTCACATTCCTCAACAAAATGCTTTGAAGGTATGGCATTGGGAATTCTAACTGCATTTAGGCACAATTCCTCTTTCATAAGCTTGACGTCAAATCTCTGCATAGATTCCGGTTTTGCGCAATCACAAATAAGAGGCTCATCAAAATAGTTTACGCCTCTTAAAACTAATCTCCTGCCATTTAAATAGAACCCATTTGCATTGACAGAAACTCTTCTAAATCCAACTTCAGTAATCTGCTCATCAACAACCTTGTCATCAAGCACAATCTGAGTTTTAATTTTGTATAATTGAGGGCTTTCAACATCCCAAAGCTTTATCGTAAGTGGTGCCGAGGTGATGCATAGCTTATAGCCATTATCAAGCTTTTCCATACCGCCAACCGGCTGTGACAAAAGCATCGCATCATCCATATACTGTCTTACAAACAGTTCTTCATTAAGCGCAGGATTAAAAACAGCCTTACTTAAAATACACTCCGTTTTAATTATTCCCTGGGCTTTCATCAATCTGATTTGTGTCGGAGTACGCCTATTTGTCGATATTTTTTCAAGCAATAACGGTTTAATATAAATTTCATCAATATGCATCGCATCCTTTACGGAAAAATACACATCCCTATGCACGCCGCCAAAAACCTGTTCATCATATCCGTCACAAAAAGGAGGCTGATTAATTTTTGAATGTGCTGCCCCCCTTAATGTAATCAAATTTTCATTATTAATATTTAAATATTTTGAAATATCTACAGAAAAGGCTAAAAATCCACAATCATTATGCTCAACAAAAACACCATTTATATATAAATCACACGAATGCGCAACTGCCTCAAAAACAATTTCAACAACAGCACCTTCCCATTGAGGAGGCGCAAAAATACTCTTTTGATAGCAAAAATAATTATTTTCACTCTCATCAGAAAAATCTTCATCTATATAAAAAGCATGTGGAATATCAACTATCTTTGCTGATTGAATTGGAGCTGAAACCATATAATTTTCAAATGATTTTGAAAATCGCCAATTTCTATTACAATAAATCCTTTGTGCCATAATTAACCTCTATAAAAATATATATTTAAATAATAACAATTCAAAATGTCAGATACAATATTCCAAAGAAAAAACCGTCTCATTAATTATAAAAAATAACTAACAAGACGGTAATAATATCAATAATTTTTACAAATCATCAATTGCATCTTTTATTTTATCAGCAAAGCCCTTTTTCTTCTTTTCAGCTTTTGGAGCTGACTCAAGAGTATTGCCTGAAAGCTCATCAAATTTCTTTAATGCATCCTTTGCTTCCTTTGATAAATTCTTTGGCACCTGAACAACAAGTGTAACATAATGATCACCACGAGAATTCTTATTTCTAAGAGAAGGAATACCCTTACCCCTAAATCTAATCTGAGTATCAGTCTGAGTCCCTGGCTTAACCTCATAAGAAACCTTGCCATCAAGCGTATCGATTATTGCTTCTCCTCCAAGCGCTGCCTGAGCAAAAGAAATTGGAGCAGAAGAAAAGATATCCATATTTCTGCGTTGAAAAATAGGATGCTGCTTAACATATACCTCAACAAGCAAGTCTCCACGAGGGCCGCCGTTTTTGCCTGGCTCACCCTTATCTCTAATTCTGATACTCTGTCCGTTATCAATACCAGCAGGGATGGAAACAGAAATCTTTTTCTTTGCTGGAATATAACCAGAACCTGAACAATCAGGACATGGTGTTGTAATAATCTGACCTGAACCATGACAATCTGGACAGGTAGTAACATTTTGAACCATTCCAAAAAGTGAATTCTGAGTCATCATTACTCGACCCTTACCACCGCACTTTGAACAAGTCTGCTTGTTTGTTCCAGCTTTTGCACCTGAACCATGACAAGAAGGACACTCATCCTTTAAAGTAATCTCTAACTCTTTCTCACAACCAAATGCAGCTTCCTCAAATGTAATATGAACTGCAGCTCTAAGATTTGCACCTCTCATAGGTCCATTACTGCTGCCTCTTGAGCCACCACCAAAAAAGCTACCAAAGATATCTCCAAAAATATCTCCAAAATCCATGCCGGAAAAATCAAATCCGCCAGCACCGCCGCCAGCGCCGTCAAAAGCAGCATGTCCAAACTGGTCATATTGTCTACGCTTATCAGGATCTGAAAGAATTGCATATGCTTCTGATGCTTCTTTGAATTTCTTCTCAGCCTCCGCATCTCCCGGATTTACATCGGGATGATACTTCTTTGCAAGCTTTCTGTATGCACTTTTTAACTCTCCATCAGAAGCTCCCTTAGAAACCCCTAACACCTCATAATAATCGCGTTTTTCTTCAGCCATTTTTATATATCCTTTTTAACACCTTTAGCCCCCTGAAAAAGGGAGCTAAAGAATAATATTTTTTAAAACTATACTTCCTTAAAATCAGCATCTACTACATTGTCATCAGCAGCGCCATAATTTGCATCCTGTGCACCAGACATATCTGGACCTGCACCACCTGCAAAGCCTGACATATCAGGACCTGCTCCCTGTGCACCTGCACCCTGTGTCTGCTCATACATCTTTGCAAATACCTTCTGAGCTGACTCTGTAAGCTTCTCCTGAGCTGCCTTAAGCTCACCAATCTGAGAATCTGACATCTCCTCAGGTGTCTGATACTGATCAAGAAGCTTCTGTGCAGCTTCGATATCAGCCTCAACAGCAGACTTATCAGCAGCATCAATCTTGTCGCCAACCTCTTCAAGAGCCTTCTTTGTCTGGAATACAAATGACTCTACATCATTTCTTGTATCAACAGCTTCCTTACGCTTCTTATCCTGAGCTTCATACTCAGCAGCTTCTTTAACAGCCTTATCGATATCCTCATCAGACATATTTGAACCAGCAGTAATTGTAATATGCTGCTCCTTACCTGTTCCAAGATCCTTAGCAGAAACATTTACAATACCGTTTGCATCAATATCAAATGTAACCTCAATCTGTGGAACACCTCTCATTGCTGGTGGAATACCATCAAGTCTGAACTGTCCAAGAGACTTGTTATCCTTTGCAAACTGACGCTCACCCTGAACTACATTGATATCAACTGCTGTCTGGTTATCAGCGGCTGTAGAGAATACCTGGCTCTTCTTTGTAGGAATTGTTGTATTTCTCTCAATAAGTCTTGTTGCGATACCCCCCATTGTCTCGATTGAAAGAGAAAGTGGAGTAACATCAAGAAGAAGAATATCTGTCATATTTGAATCGCCTGAAAGCTTACCACCCTGGATAGATGCACCAATAGCAACGCACTCATCTGGGTTAAGTGCCTTACTTGGCTCATGTCCTGTAAGTGCTTTAACCTTGTCCTGAACTGCAGGAATTCTAGTAGAACCACCAACAAGAAGAACCTTTCCAAGATCTGATGCATTAAGACCAGCATCCTTAAGAGCCTGGTTAACAGGACCTGCTGTAGCTTCAACAAGATCATGTGTAAGCTCATCAAACTTAGCACGTGTAAGGTTCATATCAAAGTGCTTAGGACCTTCTGCTGTTGCAGTAATAAATGGAAGGTTGATGTTTGTTGTTGTAGCTGAAGAAAGCTCCTTCTTTGCCTTCTCTGCTGCTTCCTTAAGTCTCTGAAGAGCCATCTTATCTGTGCTAAGATCTACACCCTCAGCCTTCTTGAACTCATCAAGCATCCACTTTGTAATCTTATCATCAAAGTCATCACCACCAAGCTTATTGTTACCAGCAGTAGAAAGAACCTCAATAACACCATCACCAATTTCAATAATAGAAACATCAAATGTACCACCACCAAGATCGTATACCATAATCTTCTGCTCCTGCTCATTATCAAGACCATAAGCAAGTGCTGCAGCAGTTGGCTCGTTAATAATACGCTTAACATCAAGACCTGCAATCTTACCAGCATCCTTTGTTGCCTGACGCTGTGCATCATTAAAGTATGCAGGAACTGTGATAACTGCTTCTGAAACTGTCTCACCGAGATAATTCTCAGCATCTGACTTAAGCTTCTGAAGAATCATAGCTGAAATCTGCTGTGGTGAAAACTTCTTATCATCAATGATACGACCATTGTCTGTACCCATATCTCTCTTGATAGATGCGATTGTCTTATCAGCGTTTGTAACAGCCTGACGCTTTGCAGGCTCACCAACAAGTCTTTCACCTGTCTTTGTAAAAGCTACGATAGAAGGAGTTGTTCTAGCACCCTCCTGGTTAGCGATAACTGTAGGCTGTCCACCTTCAACTACTGCTACGCAGCTATTTGTTGTTCCTAAATCAATACCAATAATCTTTCCCATTGTTTATTTCCTCCTTAAAAAATGGATTAATTAGCTACTTTAACCATTGAATGACGTACTACCTGATCACGATACATATATCCCTTTTGGAACTCTTCTACTACAATGTTCTCAGCGACCTCTTCGTCATCAACATGCATTACTGCATTATGTAAATCAGGATTAAATTCCTGACCAACTGCCTCAATTGCTGTAACCCCAGCTTCTGCTAAAGATGTCTGAAGCTGCTTATAAATCATAAGCATTCCATCGGAAAATGGATCAGCACCTTCCTCTACAGTTGAAAGACCTCTTTCGAAGTTATCAACTACTGGAAGAATCTTCTCAACAATCGACTTTGCTCCAACATCAAACATCTGTGACTTTTCTGTCTCAGAACGACGTCTGAAATTTTCAAATTCAGCCATCTGACGTTGTACTCTATCTGTCAACTGTTCAATTTGCTCGTCCTTCTTGTCTTTTTTCTTCTTTGAAGCCTTCTTCTCTTTTTTTGAAGCATCCTCAGCCTCTTCACTAGTAGCGTTTTCTTCTTTTGAAGTATCAGCAGTACCTTCAGAAGCCTCTTGTGATTCTTCTATATTCTCTTCTGTAGCTTCAAGATTTTCATCCTTTACCTCATCGGTATCTACAGTTGAAAATTCTTCTGTCATATTTTCTTTTGCCACTTGTATTTCTCCTTATCTTAATTATTCTTTATCTTTTAAAAGCTTATCTAACTGCCCTTTTAAGCTTTTGATATTGTCTACTACATTCTCATAATCCATTCGCTTTGGTCCAACAATACCTATTGTTCCTTTTACGCCATCACCAAGCTCATAAGTAGCTGTAACAACTGAACAATCCTTCATCGTAGCAATCGGTGCTTCCTCACCAATATACACCTGAATATCATCTGTACTGGCGTTGTTGTCATCACCGAGCAATTCAAGCAATACCTTTTTCTCTTCAAAAGTATTTAAAAGCTCAGATGCTTTTTGTGAATCTGAAAGCTCTGGATATTTAAAAATATTTGTAGCACCCGAGGTGTATACCTCAAGCTCCTCGTTATCATTTATTGTCTCAGCAACCGAATTAAGAACCTGCTCAATGATTTCATCATGAATGCCTGCTTGTTCCTTCAATTTAGTAATCAAGCCAAGATTAATCTGCTCAACTGTAAGACCATTTAAATTGGTGTTAAGAAGCATATTTAATTTGAGCATCGTCTCATTATCAAGCGGCTTCTCAACCTCTATTATCTTGTTCTTAACGATATTACCATCCATCACTACAACAGATAAAACCTGATGCTCATCAACTGCAGAAAGCTGTATAAACTTCAAACGGTTTGAACGAACAGAAGGAGCACTTACAAGTGTTGCATATTGAGTATTTGTAGCAAGTGCCTTAGCCACCTGCTTGAGTAATACCTCCATCTTTTCAGTACGCTCTATCATCCATTCCTGCATCTGAGATACTTCTTTATCCTTTGAAGCAATAAGATTGTTTACATAGAAACGATAACCCTTATCAGAAGGAATTCGTCCTGAAGATGTATGAGGCTGAATAATGTATCCTAAATCCTCAAGATCAGACATCTCATTTCGAATTGTAGCAGGACTGATATTCAAATCTGAAAACTTGGAAATCGTTCTGCTACCTACTGGCTCACCAGTTTCAAGGTAATTTTTAATAATAGCATTTAAGATTTTCTCTTTTCTCTCATCAAGCTCTTGTTCTGCCATACCTAACCCTCATTTTATTTGTTAGCACTCATCTAAGTGGAGTGCTAATCACTTTCTAGGCTTAATTTACACCTCACTAGGTCATTTGTCAATATGCATTATTCTATTTTTTATTTTCTTAATAATCTCTTAATATTTATTTATTGTACCTTAATAATAAATATGAATAAAAGTTATCTACAATACGTAATCTCGGCGGATTTCATCAAAAAAAATCTCCTGCAATACGCCATATCGCGTACCACAAGAGATTTTCCTTTCATAATTTTTAATATAAAAATCAATTTAATAAAACGAGCTTTTCATTAATTGAATAGCAAACATTATTCTTACCATTTCGTTTTGTAAAATACAGATTCTGGTCAGCCTTTTGCACTACATCCTCTGCTTTACAGTTTCTGGCTACACCAACACTGATTGTAATATGCAAATTGTACTCATAGTTATATTCCTCTACTGCTTTTCGCAACAACTCACCAAATTGCAAGACCTCGTCAGCTTTTTTTGATGTAGAAAGAACAATCAATTCCTCCCCACCATATCGATATAGCTTCATTTTACCAGCTTTTTTTGAAAGAAGAATTCCACCTATAGATTTTAATACGTAATCTCCAACTTCATGTCCATATTGATCATTTACCTTTTTGAAATCATCAATATCAATCATTATGGCAGATATCATCTGCTTTTTTTCAATAAATTTTGCTATTGAATCATCCAAGCACCTGCGATTAAGCAATCCTGTAAGATTATCTGTTCTGGACTGTAAATATACAAAATACGCTGCAACAATAATAACTATGGTGACAAGTACTGAAACAATAATCAAAAAGATGATAATTGACTGTTTGATTTTTTCAAACTCACGATTCTCAATCTCTGCCTTTGCATTAGTAAGTGTAGCCTCGCTTATTGGCATAATCTCAGCACTTTGCGAATTCAAAATACTATCATAAGTATCAAGCGTACTAATAATTTTTTCAGAATTGTCACTTTCATTTGCCAATCCCTTAAGCGCAGGATTTATATACATATCAAAAACATCTAAACGTTTTTGATAAAAACCATATTTCGAACAATAATCAAAGTAATCCAAAAGATAACGTTCTTCCTGGGCCTTATGATTTCTGATATGTGCTAGTCTATACGAAGCCTCATAATATGGAAGCTGATATTCGCTCACCAGATATCTGGCACTTGGAGTTTCTGGATCAATTGTCATAGGTCTGTAGCGATCAATTATCTCGCTTGCCAAATGATACTTTCCCTCATCAATATAGCAAATCGCTTCCTGCACATTTATCATCGCAATTGTATTATGGATTAATTCAGAATTGTCTTCATAGTTTAATTTCTGTCTAGCTCTCTCAAAAGCATCATGAGCTTGCTCAAACTGTTTCTTTTCAACCGCAACACATCCCTGATACTTAAAATATCTACTATAGGTTTCAAAATCCTTCATTCTAAAGCCACCACTAGCAACATTTGAAATCTCTAATAGTGTCTCGCATGCTTCATCATAAGCATCATGTTCTAAATAGTATGAACAAATATCACTATATTCTCTTGATAAAACCTCAACATTACTCGCTTTTTCAAGATAATACAATGCATAACCAGCATTATTCAAAAAATCCAATGATTCATTGTTAAGCTGATATTCATATGCTATCTTCGAATAAATTATACCACGCTGCTCATTTGTTAAATATTTACGTTTTAACAAATCATTCAGATAATTTAAATCCTTATCATAATCGCATGGCTTATATGTAATAACAGAATCCATCGTCTCATTTATTAACTGCTGATTTGCATCCATAATTGTTTTCCTATTATATAGGTAAAAAATCAATACAAGAACGCCTATAACACAGCTAATAATAATTATTATGTTCTTCGCTTTAATCTTCTTTTTAAACACGATAATACCTCAACTATCGCAAAAACGTTATTTTTCGCCAAATGCAAAATATTTCCGTTAATTCTATAACAAATCTCCTATTTTTTCAACTACATATATAATAAAAACATAATACTCTAAAGTTGTGATTTTCTTGTTATTTTTTCGTGCGTTTGTTACTATATTTACAGAAAATTTTTGAGGTGATATATGGATCAAAGTAAAATAAGAAATTTTTGTATAGTAGCACACATCGACCATGGCAAATCCACCCTTGCCGATCGTATTATCCAGATGACGGGCACTCTCACAGACCGTGAGATGCAGGCTCAGGTTTTAGATAATATGGATTTAGAGCGTGAACGTGGAATTACCATTAAATCTCAGGCTGTACGAATAATTTACAAGGCTGATGATGGCGAAGAATATATTTTTAACCTAATAGACACACCAGGTCACGTTGACTTTAATTACGAAGTTTCACGTTCTCTCGCTGCTTGTGACGGCGCAATTCTCGTAGTTGATGCAGCACAGGGCATCGAAGCTCAGACCTTGGCCAATGTCTATTTAGCACTAGATCACGACCTTGATGTCATACCTGTCATCAACAAGATTGATTTACCAAGTGCTGATCCTGATAGAGTTGTCAACGAAATTGAGGACGTAATCGGATTAGAAGCTGAGGACGCACCTAGAATTTCCGCTAAAACAGGTCTTAATATCCATGATGTTCTTGAAGCAATTGTAAATAAGCTCCCTGCTCCCGCAGGTGATAAAAATGCGCCACTTCAAGCACTTATTTTTGACTCACTTTATGACCCATACAAAGGCGTCATTGTCTTCTGTCGTGTCAAAGAAGGTACAATCAAAGTTGGCGATTCCGTCAAGATGATGGCAACTGGAGCTACCTTTGATGTAGTCGAGGTTGGATATTTTGGAGCTGGACAATTCATTTCCTGCAATGAACTAGAAGCAGGTATGGTTGGTTATATGACTGCATCTATTAAGAATGTACGCGACACAAGAGTCGGTGACACAATCACTCACAAAGACGTCCCAGCAAAAGAACCATTACCAGGCTACAAAAAAGTTAATCCTATGGTGTATTGTGGTCTCTATCCTGCTGACGGTGCAAAATACCCAGATTTACGAGATGCGCTTGAAAAGCTTCAGCTCAATGATGCTGCTTTACAATTTGAGCCAGAGACTTCAATCGCATTAGGCTTCGGTTTCCGCTGTGGTTTCTTAGGACTTCTTCATCTGGAAATCATCCAGGAGCGATTAGAGCGCGAATACAATCTTGACTTAGTAACAACCGCGCCTGGTGTTGTATACAAAATCCACAAAACAGATGGCACTGTTCTAGATTTAACAAACCCTAGCAACTTGCCTGACCCTAGCGAAATTGATTATATGGAGGAACCTATCGTCGAAGCAGAAATCATGGTTACCTCTGAATACATCGGTGCAATTATGGATTTATGTCAGGAACGACGTGGTCAATATATCAGCATGGAATATATGGAAGAAACACGAGCATTACTTAAATACACTCTTCCACTCAACGAAATCATCTACGATTTCTTCGACGCCTTAAAGAGCCGTTCAAGAGGCTACGCTTCATTCGACTACGAAATGAAGGGTTATATGAAGTCAAAGCTTGTCAAACTTGATATTCTTATCAATCGTGAAGAGGTTGATGCCTTATCATTCATCGTATTTGAGGGAACAGCTTACGACCGTGGTCGAAAGATGTGTGAAAAATTAAAAGAAGAAATACCAAGACACCTATTTGAAATTCCAATTCAAGCGGCAATTGGCTCAAAGGTTATTGCCCGTGAAACTGTAAAAGCAATGCGCAAAGATGTCCTTGCAAAATGCTACGGCGGTGATATTTCTCGAAAGAAGAAGCTTCTCGAGAAACAAAAGGAAGGTAAAAAGAGAATGCGTGAAATCGGTAACGTAACCATTCCACAGGAAGCATTCATGAGTGTACTAAAATTAGATGAGGACTAATATGACACCTACAGAATTATATATTCATATTCCATTTTGTATCAAAAAATGCAATTACTGCGACTTTTTATCAGCGGTATTTCCAGAGCGTATTCAAGAAGGATACGCTCTTTCTCTATGTGAAGAAATAAAATTTTTAGCAAAGCTTCACCCAAATATCGAGCTTACTACAATATATTTTGGTGGTGGCACCCCTTCCTGGCTAAAGGAAGATTTGATGGATTTGATTCTTTCAACAATATATAAAAATTTTAAAGTAAATGCATTGGCAGAGGTTTCTGTAGAATGTAACCCTGGCACCCTGTCTTCTGAAAAGCTCAATCTCTATCGCTCTATCGGAATCAACAGACTCAGTATCGGTCTACAATCAGCAAACGACGACGAGCTAAAAGAACTGGGTCGTATCCATGATTATAATAGATTTTTGCACACCTATGATTTAGTTAGAAAAGCTGGTTTCGACAACGTAAATATCGATATAATGACAGGACTTCCATACCAGACTATCGACAAGCTTGAGCATACCATAAACAGCGTTGCTCTTCTTCGCCCTGAGCATATCTCCGCATATTCTCTCATTATCGAAGAAGGAACACCTTTCTACGACAAATACAAATTTGATGCAGTAAAGCAACGTGCAGGCATGCCTACTGAGGATGGCCTACCATCTGATGAAGAAACCTACAAGCTATACAAATACACAATAAATGCTTTAGCCTCAAAAGGCTATAATCGCTACGAAATATCTAATTATTCGCGCCCTGGTAAAGAATGCAGACATAATCTAGGCTATTGGTCCAGAGTTCCTTATCTAGGCGTAGGTATCGGTTCTGCATCACTCTTTAATGAAAAAAGAGCAACTAACATCCGCGACATATATAAATATATGGATATTGCTGAAAAACTCACAAATAACGAAGACTTTGATTATGAATTTTCTTCACCCTTCTACGAGGAAGAAAACGAACTTTCCCGCAAAGAAGCCATGGAGGAATTCATGTATTTAGGACTTAGAAAAATTGAAGGAATTTATCGCGGAGACTTTTACCAGATGTTCAATCGCGACATTGATTCTGTATATGGTCCACTTATCACAGCACTTCGCCAAAAAGGCTTCATTGATGCTGCAGAAGGACGCATCTTTTTAACTGACATTGGTATAGATATTAGCAATCAGATTTTAGCTCAGTTTCTTCTTGATTAAATATCAAGTACTTAAAAATTGAATGGCAAAAATAAAAAAGCTCTAGGTTGACGGGACCTAGAGCTTTATATTTTATAAGAATTAGTTAAGTGTGTTTACAAGCTTTGTAAGACGAGAAACCTTACGGCTAATTGTGTTATCATGATAAACACCCTTAGAACCAGCCATCTCGATAACCTTGATAGCAGCCTTAAGCTCAGACTCAGCAGCAGCCTTATCCTTTGCCTCAACAGCAGCCTCAACCTTCTTTACATAAGTCTTAACCTCAGACTTGATAGCCTTGTTACGCTCTGTTCTAACAGCTGTAACCTGTACACGCTTCTTAGCAGACTTAATATTTGCCATGTGTTACTACACCTCCAAAATGTATATTATCAATAATTTTATATTCCTACGTTGTAGCCGGACACGGACAGTTCAACGCATACTCAAATATAATAGAAGATATACAATCAATTGTCAATAGGTATTTTGAGATAAAACACACGTATCTGTTACTAAAATTTCAATTAACACTCTCATCAATCAAAGGTCATAATTCCTTGAATAGAATAATGTAATTTTAGCTCTACAACTTCTTTTATTCTATTATCTTTATTAAGCTTTGGCAAAATCTTTTCGTATAAATGCCAATCAGTCTCTTCAGTAGAACGAAGTCTTAGGTTTACATCGGCACCATAATTACTATAGATTGCATTGTTACTCATTGATAAAAGGTCAGCCAATAAAGACGGCTTAGAATTACCTGCTGAATAGAACAAAATAGGCTCTAAGGCTTCATTGATATATCTTACTAAAAATACAGCATCAATATCACCCTTTTTATCATAGGTCACGTGACTAACCGCTTTATCATAGCTATTAATATCTGTTGGTAGCAAATATTCAGCTAAATGTTTTCTTTTTTCTGGAATAACATTATAAAACTTTAAGAAATCCTTTTGTTCAACCTCTGAAAGCGGAACACATCTGTCGCTACGCACTTTTCCATCAACCTTATTTTGTGGTGGATAAATATTTGCCATTGTAGTATATACTTCAACAACATTTTTATTTCGATATGAAAAATCCATCTCATAAAAAACATGTTTAAAAAGCAATGTATCCTCCATTTCTGGAAAGAAAACTTTAATCTGTTTTACGCCATTTTGCATTGCCAGTTCACATAGCCTGTCAAATAATGCTTTTGCATAGCCTTTTTGACGATAATCTGGATCAATATAAAACCAGCGAATTGTCAAAATACTGTTTGTACCAGCATCAACATCAACGTAAAAGCTTACCGCTCCAACAATTTCATTACTCTTACCATTTTCATTTACACCAAGTGCCATTGCAAATTGATTTGGCTGCTTTAATTCCTTTAATAAACTTCTTGGTACAAGGTGAGCAATATAATCTCTATCGTCATACACAACATTAATAAAATCCATTTCCATAGTATTTTGCCTCCATTAATTTTTTTTCACTAACAAATCCAACTTATTTGTAAAATATCCCTCATAGTATCCCTCATAAAAAGGCATAACACCTGATACACTTTTCGGAATTTCAAAAAACGCTTCTCCTTTTTCTTTATACTTATTTCTCAAAGCATCTATAGCAAATTGAAGTCTTTTTTCTGTCAAATCCCATGTATTATCTGTAATACCACAATCGCTCAAAAAGTATGCTGACGTTTTAATAAAATTACCAGTATTAAGATTAACTATTTTTTCATAAAGTTCGCGTTCAATATATTCAAGCTTTGTAATATCAGCAGCATAATTTACAAATGTTCCTGCTGGCATGTATTTGGACATATTGAAAGAAAGATCACTATCAATTGCCACTAAAGACATAATATAACAGTACTTTTTTCCTTTCTCATCCTCTTTGATTTCATAACGCGCCATTATGTTGTCAAACTTTCTATCAGACTGACCTGTAATACAATCAACTACTGCAAGTCTGGAAATCTGATTCTTCACATCCTCTGAAAAAACACAATTTCCAAAATATTCATTAAAAATTGTTTGTAGTGTCGCGCCCTTAACCTCCTCTAGCATTACACTATATTTGTTATTTATCATCGGAAATTTCTTTTTTACTTCATCATTGTCAGAAGCATCCAGATTTCTAACTCGATATGCTGGTACAAATAAATCCTTAGCGCCAAAAAAATCTGCGAATCGACGAACGCTCACATTATTAATAGTTTCAAAAATCATATTATTTGCACTATCGTTACTATCAGTTTTCTTGTAATACGCTTTTCCATTATATTCGTATTTTACAGTAGTAGCAGTACTTCCACCACCTGCACTCGAAGAAACTCCACCTTTAATACTTCTTGAAATTGATAATATTTCTGTCCAATCACCACCAGCGATAATATTATTAAAAATATCCTCCTCTTCCATAACACTATCACAAAAAGTGTTTGTCTCATCTAAAAATGCTTCCTTATCATTATTAAGCATATCCACAATACCAATTAGATATTTTATCCAGTTTCTACCATTTTGTGTTTTTGGAACATGCGTAGAAACATATTTTTGAATTGTCTTTAAAGAATCATTAACAAAATCAACATACTTTCCTGCTGCCTGCAAAATAGCATTTGTGGCAAATTTTACCATATTTTTATCACGTGGCATTGCCTTAATCTCATCAAGCACTTCTTTTGAAAGTACAGGTGACTTATGGAACAAATGAAGCTTATCAATCGCATTGCCCAAGTATTCCATACCTTTTGAATCACCTACATTTGAAATATTTGCTTTAATCAATAATTCTTTTTCAGTTAACTGACTACGTTGCTGATAATATGACAAGCCAGGGAACATTAACGTATCCGACTTAACATGATACTTCTCTTTTAATAACGCGCCACCTGGTATATGAGCCATAAATTTTGAATTTGATTTCAAAAAATTAAATCGTTCTTCATTTCCAATTTCAATTTCTTCCTCAATTTCAGGCTTAACTTCTATCTCTTCTGCAATGTTATATAAAAAGTTTTTACATATACTGTATTTCAAGCGGTTTTCATCATTAAGCTCAACTTCAGTATCTACACCACTTATCAAAGCTGACTTATCTGCAACATCATTAATTGATTTACCCTTTTCTTTTAATTCCTTAATGCGTTTATTATGCTTTTTGATTTTTTCATCAGTGTTTATTTTTGTATAGCTATTAAGATGAGGATGCATAATATCTGTAGCTTTATCAGGTAAATCAAAGAATTTGTCCCCTTTTTGCTTATGCTTTTCCTTCAAAACATCTTTTACTTTATTAAATCTTTGTTCAATAACATTGAAAATGTCTTCACTAAAATCGCAATCTAACAAAATATAAGATAATTCATCTTTTAGCTTTTGAGCATTCATGGAAAGAAGTTTTTTATAAAAATCTTCATCTATATACTCTAATTCTCCAATTTTTGTAGAATAAGAAAAACCATTTTCCATATTAAGTACACTTGTATAATCAAAAGACATATCACTATCTATGGCCTGCAATGATTTAACATAATAAAACTTCGAACCATCTTTTTGTGTTCTTAATTCAGCATCAACAAATAAGTTATCCCCTTTTCTATCAACCTGACCTGTTATATAATCTAAAACTATCATTTTAGAGAACTGCTTTTTTACATTTGCCGAATAAACAACATTTGGCTGTTTTGCACCTGCTCCTGCCAATTCAAAGCCCTTTTGCTTTATATCCTTGAGCATCATACCTTTTGCAACTTCTAAAATAACACCATATTCTTCTTTACTTTTTTCAATATTATTCAGATTTGATTCATCTGTTTTTGTTACATTATATTCTCGGACTCTGTAAGCAGGCACATAAATATCCTCTTCATTAAAAATGCCAGCAAATCTTCTAATTGCGACATTATTAATCGTATCTCCTGCTTCTCCTTTAACATCCTTCTTTCTAAAAAAATTCTTTCCCTTATAAACATACTTTGAGGTCGTACCTGAAATTCCATTATCAGCAGAAAAATTAATTATTTTTGCGCCATCAATACTCCTTGAAACCGATAATAAATCAAGCCATGAACCGCCTTTTTCATTATTCAAAAATTGGTCAATTTCTTCTCCTATGTTATAAGTTATATTATCAATTTCATTAGAAAGATTATTCTTATCAGACTTTATCTCGTCAAGAAAGCTACTCATTGTTTTCATCCATCTTTGACCCTTTTCAGTCTTAGAAAAATGATTATCAATATATTTCTCAACGTTGATTATTAACTCATCCACTAATTTGCAATAATTGTTTTTTGCAGCCGCTAATTCATTTTTCACAAAAACCACTTTTTCTTTCTGCGAAGGTTCAGATTTTAACTTAATAAGCTGTTTTTCTGAAAAAATAGGATTCTTATGAAACTCTTTAACCTTTTTTAATGCATCACTAATTAACTTTTCACTCTTTGAAAGTCGCCCTCTCGAAAAATTTGTCGTAATGTTAGTTTCCAGCTTTGTAAGCAGCTTTCTCTTCTCATAATATGATTGACCAGAAAAATTTAACGTATCAGATTTTTTATTATACTTTTCGTGCAAAAGCCCACCCTGAGGAAGGCTCGCCATCATATCTGATGAATCATCTCCATCAATTAATTTATTCTCATCTTTTATATAACCATTATTATCATATTCATCCACCTCAAAGCTGTTTGCTCTCTCTAAATCTAATTCCTCCTTACTTTCATATTTAAAATACGCTGTAAGATTAGGTAAATGACTCATAGAAAACATGGCATCCAAATCGTAACCAGGACCATATTTATTCTCAAATTCTTTAGTATTAAATGCATTCATATGAGGTGTTATTACACCACTAACAGAAAGTGGGACATTGAAAAATTGGTCGCCTTTTCTTTCATATTTTTCCATAAGAACATCAGCAACATGGCGCAGTCTTTTCTCGATAATATCAAAGGTTTCATCACTAATGTTACAATCAGACATTAAATATGCGGCTTTTTCCTTTGTTAATGAAAAATCCATTTTCACAATTTTATCGAAAAACTTTTTATCAACATATTCTAACTTTTCAATGTCTAATGAATATCCAAATCCTGTTTTCATGTCTACTGGACCAGTAGTTTGAAAGCTTTGGTCATTATCAATTCCTTGAATTGACTTTACAACATAAATCTCCTCTTCTGCTGAATACCTTCTTTTTTCAACATCAACAAATAAATTGCTTGAATTTCTATCCGTTTGTCCCATTACATAATCCAGTATTACAAGCTTTGACAATTGTGTCTTTGCAAAAGAAGAAAAAGCAATGTTCTGATTCTTTAATGAACGCAACGGAACCCCCTTAGAAACCTCCATAATAATTCCGTATTTTTCAGCACTCTTTTCAGCATAAGAAGCATTCTCTTCTGATTTTTTTGTATTGTCGTATTCACGAACACGCATAGCGGGAACATAAAGTCCCTCTTCATTAAACATACCCGCAAAACGTCTGGCCGCAATATTATTATTTGTATTGCCACCTATACCATTAGATTCATCTTTTCTAAAATACTTTTTACCATTATATTCGTACTTCGAAGTAGTGTTTGACCTACCATTTCCCAAATTAAAGTGAATAATATCAGCGCCCTTGATACTTCTTGAAGTAGACAATAACTCTACCCAATTTCCGCCGGCAAGTATATTCTCAATTTCATTTTCTTCATCAATAAAATTATGACCTATTACTTCAATTTCATCCTTGATATTTGTTAAATCATCAATTAATAATACTCGAATTGTTTCAAGCTCAGCTAACCAGTTTTTGCCCTTAGGTGTCATTGCTTCATGATTCTTAACATATTCTTCGAGTGTCTTGCCAAAATCAGTCACTAAGCTAGTGTAATTTACTAACGCACCATTTAATGCCTCTTTTATAAAATCAATCCTCTTTTTATCCTTTGGCATAGCTTTAATCTGAGCAAGCTGCTCCTCAGAAAAAACAGGTAACTTATGAAATTCATGCACCTTTGCCAATGCATCATTAATTTCTTTTAAGGAATCAGACTGACCTAAATTTATTATATTTTCCTTTAGCTGAAGCTCCTTTTCAGTTAATAATTTTCGTCTATTATAATAAGACATACCCTCAAATTGAAGATTTTTAGATTTAATATGATACTTTTCCTTTAAAACCTCACCACCTGGAATATGTGCCATAAAATCTGCAGGAATAGGGAATTCCTTTATTTTATCTTCATTTTCTATTTCTTCGATGAGACCAAAATTCATATCGAGATTCACTTCATTTTCAAGCTCCTCCTCGAATGCATAATCAATATCGATTTCATCATTTTCACCATTTGCTGATAAAACTTTATTACCAGAAAAAGTATTTTCAATTTCTTTTATATTCTCTTTATCAATAATCGCAGTTCCAATTTTATTCTCTGAGGCTTTACTTGTATCATTTAATGCATCCTCAATAGTTTTAAAATTTGAACTATTAATAGAGCTAGTAAAAATATCACTAGCATGCTCTGGTAAGGTATGAAGCTTTTCACCTAAATCATCATGTTTCTTTCTAAGCGTTTTCTTTACATATTCAAGTCGCTTCTCCATATTTTCACGACAGCTTGATGAAAAAAGACTGCCATTAAGCGATTGCGCAATAGAATCAGCAGAAAGAGCCATGATTTTATCATAAAAATCCTTATCTATATACTGCAGATTTTTAAGTGAGCTAAACACCTGCTTCTCTCCCTCAATATCCTCAGGTCCATAAACAGGTCCAAAAGCTTTATCATTATTGAGTACTTTAATACCTCTAATCTCAATATACGACGTTTTATCTTCCAATCTTTTTACAGAATAATCGGCAAAAATCTCTTTGCTGCTACGATAATAATAACCACTGAGCATATCAAAAACAGCCAGACTACTCATCTGTCTCTTGGCTTCAGCATTAAAATATACAGGAATTTTTCTTTCAAATAAATTTCTTAAATTCTCCCCAGTAACAAGCTCTTGTGTAACCTCGCATTTATTTTTTTCGGCATCAAGCTTTACATGGGTTTCAGCAAAAATAGAAGCTACTCCCAAGGTCTGAGCGACCTTATATGTACAGTCAGTTCTCATTGGATTTTCAACATCATTTATCGTTGGCAGCTCTTCAAACTCATTTTTTACATACTCTTTTGCCTCAGAATGAAGTGTCTGCTGCTTTAATGCCTCAAAAAGTTCTTCAAAGCTACAGCCTTTTTTCATCTGTTCAACAAATACTTTTTCCTTTGATTTTGCTGAAATAACACTCTTAGCGGCTCTTGTGAATTGGTCAAGCTCGATTGTAGCGTTATTCTTCAACTCGCTAACCATTCTCAAACGCTTCTTGCCTTTTTTAGTAATTGGCTTGTGCTTTTTCTCATAAATCTCACAATTATAGACAAGGTTATTTGTTAACGAAATTATCTTTGTGATTGAATACTCTATTTTTTTGTACGCAAACTGAAAGGCTGCTTTATCATCTAAAAAGGAACGCATCATTTGCATTTCTTCCACAGAAAGAATAGGCATCGTATGAAAATCCCTTAATAAAGATAAATCACCCTTAACATTTTGCATTGAAGCAGAATCACTATCATTCCACTTACTATCAATTAGATTAGTCTGATTATTTAAGCTTTCATTTCGATTCGAATAAAAAGAAAATTCATCAAAATTTTTAGCTATATTGACATTTTTAGAATTGTGCTGTTCCGATAATTGAGCATTATCGAGACTCTGCCTGTTAAGATTAGCAAAATCATTAGCTTGATCTTGCTGCTCAACAGCAATATTCCCCCTTACTATTTCTTTACTACTATTATTGTATGTATCCATAGATAATTCCCCTCAAAAATCTATATTACTCAAGTAATAAATATACTGCCAAAAGTAAAAAAGATATTTAATTCTTATGCTTTAGCATACTTCATCATAATTAGTTCAACCGCCATATTTTCATCCATCAACCCAGTCTTTACCTTTTGCTCAAATGAAGCTGAATCACTCAATAAGGAATCAATATCAGCATTAGAAAAATTTGATGAAAGCTGACGTAGCTTTCTAACAGCAAAATCGTAGGTTCCTATTTTTCTGGCAATAGAACCATCATTTTCTCCATGTGAAGCTAATTCTTTGATTATCTTCATCTGCCTGAACTGCTTTACTATCATATATAGTATTCGCATAGGCGGTTCCTTGGCGGAAAGCATATCATGATATAAATCAAGTGTAAGTGCAATATTCTTAGCTGCAATTGCATTTATCATATCAAAAATTTTGGTTTCTACCTGCGCGATACAAATCTCTTTTACATCTTCGATTGTAATTTGCTTTGAATCACCTACATATGATATTAATTTTTCAAGCTCACGGTCCATATTATCCATAGAGCCATTAGTTCTATTAAAGAATTCACTCCAAGCATCCTTTTTCATTTGGATACCAGCATCCTTTAATTTTGAACCAATCCACATCGCAAGTCCACGTTCATCAGGAATTTTGATTTCGATATCACGATTTGAAGCCTTTGCTGTTTTATAGAGCTTTCCTCTTCTATCTACCTCTGGCTCGACGATAATAAAAATCGTGCTTTCAGCAATATTTTTCAAATATTCATTCAGTTCATCATTAGCCTTTTTCCCAAACCCGCAATCCTCGAGCAGAATCACTCTATAATCTGCTAAAAAAGGCATTGTTTCCGCTTGGTCAATAACCTGTGGAATTGAAACTGAACTCCCCTCATACTTTGAAAAATTCATATTATCATCTGGATTGACAAGAGCATCTATAAGCTTCTTTTTGTATTGACGCTTTAGATACTCTTCCTCTCCATAGATAAGATATAAGTTTTGAAATTGTCCGTTTTTTATATCTTCATCAATTCTTTTCATAAAGAAATTAATCTCTTGACTTTGTCTTTATCTTGTTGTCGATCATCTCAACAAACTCATCAAACTTAACTGTTGTTGTCTGCTGCTTACCATGTAAGCGGAAGGAAACTGTACCCTCAGCCTCTTCGTTTTTACCAAGAACAGCAAGGTAAGGAACCTTCTGAAGCTGTGCCTCACGCATCTTGTAGCCAAGCTTTTCAGAACGAGTATCAAACTCAACTCTTACACCCTTATCCAATAACTCATCAACAAGCTTGCCAGCGTACGCATTAAGCTCATCATCATCATTCTTTACAGGTAAAACCTTTACCTGAGTAGGAGCAAGCCAAAGTGGAAGGTTACCCTTTGTCTCCACAAGAATGTATGCCATAAATCTATCGAGTGAACCAAGAATTGCTCTATGTAAAACTACAGGTGTCTTCTTTGTTCCATCAGCATCAATATATGTAAGCTCAAACTTAGCTGGTAAACAGAAATCAAGCTGGCAGGTAGAAAGTGTAATTTCATTTCCGATTGCTGGCTTAACATTTACATCAAGCTTTGGACCATAGAAAGCTGCTTCACCAATTTCCTCTGTGAATTCAATACCGATTTCATTAAGAGTCTCACGAAGAGCCTGCTCTGCTGTATTCCACATCTCATCATCTGGATGATACTTCTTTGTATCAGCAGGGTCTCTAAGTGAAAGAACACATCTGTAATCAGTAATTCCAAAATCCTCATATGTAGAGAAAATCAAATCACATACGCTCTTAACCTCGTCCTTGATCTGATCAGGTGTAACAAAGATATGTGAATCGTTCTGACAGAAATGTCTTCCACGCTCAATACCCTTTAATGTACCAGAAGACTCAAATCTAAAATCATGAGCAATCTCTGCAATACGAATTGGTAATTCTTTGTATGAATGTGGTCTGTTTGCATAAATTCTCATATGATGTGGACAGTTCATAGGTCTAAGAACAAAGTTCTCGCCCTCAACCTCCATTGCTGGGAACATGTTCTCTTTATAGTGATCCCAATGTCCAGATGTCTGGTAAAGCTGAACAGTACCGACACATGGTGTCATAACATGCATATATCCAAGCTTGCGCTCTTTTCTCTTAATATAATCCTCAAGCTCCTGCCAAATTGTGTAGCCTGCTGGGAGATACATAGGAAGTCCACGACCAATCAAATCATCGTTCATAAAAAGCTGCATATCCTTGCCAATCTTTCTATGGTCTCTTTCCTTTGCTTCCTCTAATAATGCAAGATGCTCCTCTAAGCCCTCTGGAGTTGGGAAACATACACCATATACTCTCTCAAGAACCTGATTATTTGCATCACCCTTCCAGTAAGCACCAGAATGCTTAATTAATTTAAAATTTTTACATAATTTAACATTATCAACATGAGGTCCACGACAAAGGTCTGTAAAATCTCCCTGATCGTAACAAGTAATTGTTCCATCCTCCATGTTAGAAATGAGGTCAATTTTGTATGGGTCATCCTTGAACATCTCTAATGCTTCATCCTTAGAGATTTCTCTTCTATAAATCTTACAGCCAGATTTTGCAACCTTCTTCATTTCCTTTTCGATAGCAGCCAAATCCTCGTCAGTTAATGTCTTTCCGCCGAGATCCATATCATAATAGAAGCCCTCTTCAACTACTGGTCCTACCCAAAACTTTGCATTTGGATACAAATGCTTTACAGCCTGTGCCATCATATGAGCACAAGAATGATTTAACATGTTCAAATCCGCATCTTCTTTAAAATTTACCATTTCATCCTCCTAAATAAAAAAGCACCCAAAGAATAACATCAAACGATGTAATCCTAAGGGTGCATAAAATACACGGTTCCACCTTAGTGTTTAACTTGATTTTGTCTATAACGGGACAACCCGGAGACGCTTCACAAAAATGCTTCTACGCTCAGCTCGAGAATGGTCTTCATATGTAATCCACTAGGCACATCCCACCAGCATGCCCTCTCTACAAGCTTCAATACATACTACTCTTTCTGTCATAGCCTTTATCTTGCATAATTTTACCATAAATCGTATGCGTAAACAACCAGTTTTACTCATCCACAATAAACCTTTTTACCGTAATTTGCTTATCCTTTTTTATTATAATCTCACCGCTTTTCATTGTATAAAAAAGCTTACAGCCTGCACCTTCAAGTCTATCAACTGCCTCCTTTGATGGATGTCCGTATTTATTTTTCTTTGCACAGCTAATCGTGCCAAAATCAGGTGCAATACTTTCCAAAAATTCGCCATCTGAGCTGTTCTTGCTTCCATGATGTCCTACCTTCAAAAAATTAATTTTGCGTCCATTTAACACCTTTACAATTTCTTTTTCCTGCTCACAGCCTAAATCACCACCAAAGAAACCAAAAAACGAATCATGCTCCAGCAACAAGCCTAAGCACATTTCATTCAAATCCTCAGACGCAGAATTTTCAAAAGGATAAACACACTGAAGTCTTACCCCCTTTGTCACAAGGGTATCCTCAAATTTCATATATGAAACATCTATCTCGTGACTATTTGCCGCACAAACAAGCTGTTTAAAATTTTCATTTTTAATTACCCGTGACGAAAAAATAATATTTTCAATTTTATAACCAGATTCTATAGCTTCTAATAATCCTGAATAATGGTCCTCATCACAATGCGACACGAACCAATAATCAATCTGTCGCACACCTTTGGCCTTTAAAAACGGAAGAATCCTGTATTTTCCAACTTCCTTTTCAGTAGTACTTCCACCATCAATAAAAATTGAAGTACCTTCACCATCAGATATGTAGGTCGCATCCCCCTGTCCAACATCAAGTACATCTATTTCAAACGGAATTGAACGTGGTGTAATAAATAGTATCTCTACAACTATAAGAATAATCATTTTATATATCAAATACTTCTTTTTTAATACATACGTAACTAAAAGAAGCGCCACATAAAACACTACTATCCTAAGAACAGACGGCTTTCCTGTAATCAATCTGCCGTAAGGAAGAATCGTAAATTTATCTGATAAAAGTTCAAAAATAAAAATAATATAATGACAAAGCCTTAATAGTATTCCCCCCAAGGGTAATACTACAAGCCCAAGCAATCCACCTAGCAAACCAAGCACAAGTAAATATGGCATTAGCGGCAAAACAAAAACATTTAAAAATATGCTGTATGTCGGAATTTCATTAAACAAACACGCTGTCACTGGCAAAAGAGCAAGACTTAAAGAAAAAGAAAACACAAAGCTTGAAGCCAGCTTAGTAAGAAGCTTTTCTGTAAAGCCTTTCCTATACTTTTCCGGAAGACCTAATTTCCTGATTCTTTCCTCTTTATAATTTGCAAATATCAAATCCAAGCTATCAGAAAAAGGCTTTGCAACAAACACAATAGCAAGTACTGCTGAAAAAGAAAAAATAAAGCTACTGTTTTTTATATACAAGGGATTTGACAAAAGCAAAATATCAGCCATAACTGATGCCGAAGTCAGCAAATCATAATTCTCTCCCAGCACCTGTGCTAATAAATATATAATAAACATGCCAACTGCTCTAATTGTAGATACACTCATTCCAGTAAGTAATGCATACAATAATGCAACTGTCATTGATATAGCCGCACTAAATACATAAGATTTTTTAAGTTTTCTAAAAAAATTAAAAATACTCATGCATACAACTGATACATGCAGTCCTGAAACTGCCAAAACATGTGCAAGACCAACCTGTTGGAACAGCTCCTTCAATTCACCTTCAAGCAAAGATTTATCGCCAAGTGTAACACTGGACAAAAATCCTGTTTCTTCTCCACTCAAAAAGAATTGATAAACTAAGATAATATTCTTTTTTAATTTATATAGTATGTCAAAACTATTTACAAAAGAACAATCTACAATTTCTTCCTGACTAGAAGTAACGCTACAAACTAAACCAAGAGAATTATAGTAATCCTTTTGATCAAAATTGCCTTCATTTCTTGCTTTTGAAAAGCATTTTATTTTACCTGATACTTTAATAATACTATTTAATGGATATTCATCCGATGTCGGATATAGGATAATGGATGTCTTCTCAAGGGAAGAAGACGAAGTTAAAAATAATACATCTTTTAAATAAAATACAGGTTTATCATTTTTTATTTCCTTGTGATATATCTTACCAACGCAGGTACAATCAGCGCCATCAATAAGAACACTATCAGCTACACATATTTTTTTATTCGCCCCTAGAAAATCCCAGGGGCCAAATACACTAAATGCAACAAGACAAGCAAATACAAAAGAAAGGAAAGCAATTATTCGCCTTCTTCCTCCCAAGAGTTTTCCTCCTCTTCTTTAATTTTTGTATTAATTATATTTTCGTTTTTTGAAATAGGCTTTGATAAATCAATATCGGGAACAGTAATATGTGGTGTTTCACCTTTAACAAGAATCTGAACCTGCTTAATATTATCAAGCTCTGTCAAAGAATTCACAATGGAATAGATGGTAACATTTTCTGTCACTCCCGTCACCGAGGTCTCAATTGAAGCATCAAAATTAACATAACATATTCCATCGGTCACAGAAACAGAATTAACCATCGTCCCCGCAGGTAGTGATGAAATCATACCATCAGCATTAGGTCCTTTTATTAACTGCTCCAATATCACCTTTTCTATAGCTACATTTCTACTGTAATATACCTGACGAGTCTCAGGAACTACCGATAATCCATCTGAACTCGCAAAATACAATTTAAAATCACCAGAAAGCAATGATTCTGTCTCACTACCAAAATCATCAATAAAAGAATCCGCAGTCATTGTACCTACAATATTTCCAGACGCATCTGACAAAGGAATTTCATCTACATAAAACGCCACTGAATCTACTCCAGGAATTTGTACAAGAGTCTTCACAATAGCCGAACGTACAAGTATTTCTGTGTATTCATCAAGTGATAAATAGTCTGCTGACAAATACAACGAAAGATCCGAACCATCAATCTTATACTCAACAATATCTACGCCTGATGGAATTGTCTTCATATATTCTACATCAGAGGTCTCAGAGCAAAGCATACTAAACGCCTCGTTTATCATTGCATTTGTTCCACGATTTTTGTACGAATACTCAACGGGAACAATACTCATCTTATCTATACTAATATAATAAATTTTCTCAGAATTCTTCTCGGTTTCTTTTGAGCACGCCATAGCTGATAGTGCAAAAAGCATTACTAAAAGTACACAAAAAAATCTCTTCATCACTTTACCTCAATAATAAAAGGAACTACACTTCTGTTTCTTCAATATGATTTAATGGTATTCTAACGTCAAAGGTCGTGCCTTCATTTAGCACAGACTGAACCTTGATATCACCTCTATGCATCGCAATAGCACTCTTTGTAATTGCAAGACCCAAGCCTGTTCCGCCAATCTCTCTTGAATGTGATTTATCAGCTCTATAAAATCTATCAAAAATATGTTCAACAGAATCCTCTGGTATACCAAGACCATTATCCGAAACCTTGATATAACAGAATTGATGATCAGAATTAAGTGTAATGTGAACCCAACCACCCTCGTTATTATATTTGATTGCATTCTCAACGAGATTTGTAACTACAAGCGTAAATTTAACTTCATCTATCTCTGCAACAACAGGTCTAAAGGATTCAAAAACAACTTCAATAGATGCCTTATTCGCTATAGGCATCAATCTCTTTAGCACATGTTCAATCAATTCATTCATATTTACAGCAGAAATATTTAGACTCGCACCACTCTTATCCATTCTAACTAAGCTTAGCAAATCATTTATAATCTTTGTCTCTCGGTCAATCTCATCACCAATATCAGCCATAAATTCCTTGTACATATCAATTGGCACATCAGCCGAACCATTTAATGAATCAGCAAGTACCTTCATTGATGTCAAAGGAGTTTTCAACTCATGCGAAACGTTTGAAACGAATTCCTGTCTTGACGAATCAATCTCATGTAGCTTTTGCAGAATTTCATTAAACTTCGTAGATATTTCTTCAATCTCAGAATACGAGCTCATCTCTGGGAGCAAATTATTGTATTCGATAATAATATCATCCAAAGCCTTTTCTGTATTTTTCATCGGTCTGGTAAATCTAATTCCTAAAAATGCAGCAAGGAAAATAGAAATTGAAATCACTATCACTCCACCGATTAAACAATATGACCAGAAAATCGACATCTCCTGATCTACGTAGTCCATCGACTTATTAATTACAATTGCACCGACAGATTCATTATCCAAATTTGTTAATGGAACTGTTACGATAAGATAATCCGTATTTTTATCATAATAGTACAAGGTTTCGCCCTTAACAGTTCTAACCACATTGCCCCATACTACTGTCTTTCCAATATCGGCATTATATGAATCCTGCTGGATTTTAAGAGCCGAATCAATAACTAAAATACGACCATGGTAATCGCTTGCAAGCGCTTTAAGTGAATCATCAAGCCTATCAACCTCTGTACCAGTATAATAACCACTAGTAACAATCTCATTGTTATACAAAAAAGCTTGTGTAATAATATTCTGGCTTTCAGTTCTTAGGGAAACATCCTGAAAGATATGCATAGAAAGAGGTACAAAAACAGAAAATGGAATTATACCTAATAATAGAATAAGTATTATTATTTTGAAACGTAAACTATGTAAAACATGCTTTCTTTTACTTTTTGCATTATTTATATCCATAATAAACCGCCATAAATGTATTATTGATAGAAATAGCCAACACCCCATTTTGTACGAACATACTTAGGTTCCTTTGGATTTGGCTCAATCTTTTCTCTAAGTCTTCTGATATGAACATCTACTGTTCTCTCATCCCCTGGATAATCTTCACCCCAAATAGTATGAAGCAAATCCTCTCTAGAGAATACTTTGCCCTTGTTTGTAACAAGTAGAAGTAACATATCATATTCTTTAGAAGTCAAATTATATTCTACACCGCAAATACACAATCTACGATTTAATGTATCAAGCATAATGTCCTTATCCTCTACAACAGACGAATCCTTTTCAACAGTTGCAGTAGCAATTGTTGTTCTACGCATAATAGCCTTAATACGAGCCTTAACCTCAAGAATATTAAAAGGCTTTGTAATATAATCATCAGCGCCATATTCAAGACCCAGGATTTTATCCATGTCATCGCCCTTAGCAGTTAACATAACAATAGGAACATTAGAGAATTCTCTAATATTCTGGCAAACAGTAAATCCATCCATCTTTGGAAGCATTACATCAAGTAAAATCAAATCATAATCATTTGCAGAAGCTAAATCAAAAGCCTCTTGTCCATCATATGCACAATCAACTTCCATTCCGTCCTGCTCCAATGAAAAACGGATTCCCTTTACTATAAGCTTTTCGTCATCAACTACTAAAACCTTCTTTGCCATGATTACCTCAACTAAATTGTAATTAAAGATTCAATTTGTGAAAAAGTACTATCACCAATGCCTGAAACATTTTTGATATCTTCGATATTTTTAAAATCTCCATTCTCATCTCTGTACGAAACAATTTGATTCGCTTTTGTCTGACCTATTCCCGGTAACGTCTGAAAATCCTCTGCTGAGGCTGAATTGATATTTAACAAAGCACTGTCGCTACTAGAAGCCTCCGCCTCCTGCTCAAGCTTTGCCTTTTCGCCCTTGGAGAAAACATATATTTTCTCACCATCATTTAGAACCATTGCCTGATTCAAATCAGAATCCTCTGCTTTTTTTGTCAAACCTCCGGCTGCTTCAATCGCTTGAAAAACTCTGGAATTAGGCTCCAGTTCATAAACTCCAGGATTTTCAACTGCACCTGCTACCTGAACAAAAATAGTCGATGCATCTAGTGTTTTCGTATCAGCATTAACTGAATCCTCCACACTCTCAGCGCTTTTTTCATCTGTACTCTGAATCGTTTCTAAATACGACTCCTGTTTACAGCCAGAAATAAATACAAAAAAGCTACAACATATTAAACAAATAAATTTCTTCATACTTTTCTACGAGAAAAGCTAGTATTGTCTAATACATTGTAGCCAATGATATTAAATATTACAATATGTTTTCAAAAATATTTCATATATTACACAACTAAATTAACAAAATGTATCAAATACCTTTTCAAGCTTTGCCTTAAATGTATCGATATCTTCTTTTGTAATTACAAGTGGTGGTAATAAACGTAGAACATCTGCGCCTGCAGAAAGAACAATAAGCTGTTCATCTAATAAGGCCTTTTTTACAACCTCTGATACAGGAATTGTAAGAACAAGACCCTGCATAAATCCCATACCACGCTTTGATGTAACAAAATCGTATTTATTAACAAAGTAATCAAGTGTTTCTTCAAGATATGGAACAAGTGAATTCACATGATCTAAAAGCTTATGCTCTTCAAACATATCAAAAACCTTTGATACAGCAGCAGTACAAAGTGGATTTCCACCATATGTCGTTCCGTGATCGCCTGGCACAATCGAAGCCTTTGCAACCTTATCAGTAACAAGAAAAGCACCTACAGGAACTCCTGCACCAAGAGCCTTTGCTGTTGTAAGAACATCAGGTTTAATACCGTACTGTAAAAATGCATACATCGAACCTGTACGTCCAACACCGCACTGAACCTCATCAAGAATAAGAAGAATATCCTTCTCATCACAAAGCTTCCTTACAGCCTGCAAAAAATCCTTATCAACTGGCATCAAGCCACCTTCGCCCTGTACAGTTTCCATGATAATCGCACAGGTTTTATCAGTTACTGCATTTGATACGCTTTCAATATCATTGAAATTTGCAAACTTTACACCTGGCATAAGTGGATAAAATGGTTCACGGTAATGCTCTGTACCTGTAACAGAAACAGCTCCTACTGTACGTCCGTGAAAGCTGTGCTCCATCGCAATAATCTCGTACTCACCTGCACCATTTTTGTTATATGCGTATTTCTTTGCAACCTTTAGCGCACCCTCAATAGCCTCTGCACCAGAATTTGTAAAGAAGATTTTATCCATACCAGACGCTTTGCAAACCTTTTTTGAGGCCTCAATCATAGGTGTGTGATAATATAGATTGGATGTATGAGTAATCTTTGTAAGCTGATTTGCCAAAGCATCAACATATTCTTTGTTGTTGTAGCCAAATGCCATAACACCAATTCCTGATGCAAAATCAAGATACTCTTTTCCATCAACATCGTAAATATTTACACCATTTCCATGATCAAATACAACAGGGAACCTATTGTATACATGGAACATACTCTCTTCTGCTTCATTTATATATTCTGCACTATTCATTATAATACTTAGACTCCTTATCACTTAAAATAGCTGTTCCAATTCCCTTATTTGTAAAGATTTCAAGTAAGAGACAATGTGCAATTCTACCATCGAGAATATGCACTCTTGAAACACCCTGTTCAATAGCATCAATACAGTTATTAAGCTTTGGAAGCATTCCGCCACCAATGAAACCATCTCCAATAAGATTTCTTGCTTCATCAATTGTTAATTCTGAAATAAGTGTATCAGGATCATCCTTGTCCTTGTATACGCCTTCAATATCTGTTAAGAATGCAAGCTTTTCAGCACTTACAGCCTTTGCAATTGCACAGGCAGCATCATCAGCATTGATATTGAATGTATCAAAATTGTCATCCATACCAATAGGACAAACAATTGGAAGAAAATCCTTTTCAAGTAAATCCATAAGTACCTTTGGATTTACAGATGTTACTTCACCAACAAATCCGATATCTTTTCCGTCTGAAAGCTTCTTTTTAACCTTAAGAAGACCACCATCCTTACCAGATACACCAATAGCATTTACGCCAAGAGACTGAACATTCTGAACAAGTGATTTATTAACTTTATTTAAAACCATTTCAGCAATTTCCATTGTTGCTTCATCAGTCTTTCTAAGACCATTGATGAATTCAGGCTTCATACCTGTCTTCTCAACCCACTTGCTGATTTCCTTACCGCCACCATGTACAATAATTGGTTTAAAACCTACAAGCTTTAAAAGAGTAACGTCCTCAATTACCTGCTTCTTTAAAGCCTCATCAACCATAGCGCTTCCGCCATACTTTACAACGATAATCTTTCTATTGAATCTCTGAATATATGGCAATGCCTCAATTAATACAGATGCCTTATCCATTACCTCTTGCATATGCTTTTCCATAATTAACTCCTTTATGATCTATAATCCGCGTTTATCTTAACATAATCATATGTCAAATCACAGCCCCAGGCAGTTGCGCTTGCATCACCTGTATGCATATCAACATAGACAATTACAGTTTCTTCCTTCATGACCTCAAGTGCCTTTTCTTCATCAAAAGCAACTGGTGTGCCATAATCAAATACCTTTACTGAACCAGCCTTACTCTTAATAAACATCTCAACCTTGTACTGGTCAAACATCACGCCTGAGTAACCCATAGCACAAAGGAATCTACCAAAGTTTGCATCACAACCAAAAATAGCTGCTTTAGAAAGATTTGATTTAACAATTGATTTAGAAAGTATCTTTGCCTCATCCTTTGAAGCAGCGCCAACTACCTGCGCTTCAAAAAGCTTTGTAGCACCTTCGCCATCAGCAGCCATCTTCTTTGCAAGTGTCTCACTTACATAAAGTAATGCAGCCTTAAAAGTCTCGTAATCAGCATTCTTTGATGTGATTTTTTCATTGCCTGCAAGGCCATTAGCCATAACCATATATGTATCATTTGTCGATGTATCACCATCAACAGTAATCATATTGAAGGTATCATCTACAATTTCACTCAAAGCTTCCTGCAAAAGTGACTTCTCAATCGCAATATCTGATGTTACAAAGCCAAGCATTGTACACATATTTGGATGTATCATGCCTGAGCCCTTGCACATACCACCAATCGTAACCGTCTTTCCTGAAAGCTCAATTGTAACAGCCACTTCTTTGTTAACAGTATCTGTTGTCATAATAGCTTTAGAAGCAAGTGTACCAGCTTCAATGCTATCATCGAGAGTTTTTGACATCTTCTCAACACCTGCAACAAGCTTGTCTACTGGCAACTGCATACCAATAACACCTGTTGATGCAACTGCAACGGAATTGAAAGGAACATTTAAGCAGCCTTCAACAGCCTTTGCTGTAGCCTCGCAAGCATCAAAGCCTTCCTGACCAGTACATGCATTTGCAATTCCTGAATTGATAACAACAGCATGCATAGCATCACCTGATGCAACTAATTTTTGATCCCACTGTACACAAGCAGCCTTAACAACATTTGTTGTAAATGTTCCAGCAGAAACACATGGCTCCTTTGAAAAAAGTAAAGCCATATCTGTACGATTTTGATATTTTATGTTTGCCTCGCAGCTTGTAGCAAAAAAGCCCTTTGCTGCAGTAGCACCACCTTTAATAATTTCCATATATAAATGCCTCCATTCAAATATAGACTTCTATGAATTGAATTTAATTATATTCTCGTCATTTAAAACAAAATCATAGGTATTGTAATCTACGCGTTCCTTCCAACCCTCAGCATGCCAAAAATGATTACCTATCTCATTTCCAGTAAATGCAACAAGCTGAATTTTATTGATGCCCTCATCCTTGAGACGAATCATCGCAGCAGTAACCATCGCTTTGCCGATACCATGATTGCGATATGCTTCATGCACGCACACGTGATAAAAACCACCATGTCGACCATCATGTCCAGCCAGAATAGAACCTACAATTTTTCCATCAGAAACAGCAACAACACTTGTGGTCGGATTACGCTTGATAAATTTCAAAATTCCTTCCTTTGAATCATCAATACTTCTAATGGCAAAACCATGAATTGTTGTCCATAAGTCAAAAACTGCCTCATAATCCGCCTCTTCCATTGTCCTAATTGAATAATCCATAAGAAAAAATCCTTTCAAAAAACTATGGGAACATTGGAGCAAGTCTAAGTCCTGTTGTTTCATCAAGACCAAAGAGAATGTTCATATTCTGAACAGCCTGACCTGCAGCTCCCTTTACCAAGTTATCAAGAGCACCCATCATGATAACACGACCAGTACGCTCATCTATAATACAACTAACATCTACGAAATTGCTTCCTTCGACCCATTTTGTCTCAGGTGCCTGAGCATAATCAAGAACACGAATAAAGAATTCATCATCATATGCATCATGATATGCCTTCATTACCTCTTCTTTTGTAGGAAGCTTTCCATCCTTTTTAATAAGAGATGCATACTCTGTAACAAGAATACCACGCATCATTGGAACAAGATGTGGAGTAAAATTAAGTACAAGCTCTTTTCCACAAGCATAACCGAGCTGCTCCTCAATCTCAGGAGTATGACGGTGGTTTGTAACACCATATGCCTTTATGTTTTCATTTACCTCGCAAAACAAATTCTGAAGCTTTGCACCACGACCTGCACCAGTTGTTCCACTCTTTGCATCGATAATAAGTGTGGTTGGATCAATAAGACCAGCCTTTACAAGTGGATATGCTGTAAGAATCGAACAGGTAGTATAACAGCCTGGGTTTGCAATAAGTCGAGCACCCTTTTCCTTATCTCTATTGATTTCGCAAAGACCGTATACAGCTTCTTCTATAAACTGTGGACTCTTGTGCTCAATCTTGTACCACTTCTCATATGTAGCAACATCTTTAATTCTGTAATCTGCAGATAAATCTATTACCTTACAATTTGAAAGAATCTCTTCAGTAAGAAGTCCTGCCAAATATCCCTGAGGTGTTGCTGTAAAAATAACATCAACCTGCTTTGATAATTCTAAAATGTTATCATCTAAGCACTTATCCTCTACTAAATTAAACATATTTCTATATACAGAAGCAAACTTCTCATCAACATACGATCTAGAACCATACCACTTAATCTCTGCCTGTGGATGATTTAATAACAAACGAACGATTTCTGCACCAGCGTATCCTGTTGCACCAATAATACCAACTTTAATCATATAATTTGACCTCCTATTGTTTTTCATGAAAACATATTATTACGATTTACCTATTAAGTAAAGAGATTTTATGAAATTTCAATCAAAAATATTGCATAAATATTCATTATCATACATAAAATATGTGAGTAAACTTTAACATAATTCATTTTTATGCCTCAAAAACGTATATTTTTACACTTGATAAAAATCGATTTATGTATTAAAGTATATTTCAGTTAAATAATAAGAAACGATGAAGTTATTTTTCTTCATTAATTATGTTTTAAAGGAGATATTATTATGGCAAAGGAAAAAGTTATTCTTGCTTACTCAGGCGGACTTGATACTACCGCTATCATCCCATGGTTAAAGGAAAACTATGGTTATGACGTAGTTTGCTGCTGTATCGACTGTGGTCAGGGCGAAGAGCTCGATGGTCTTTCAGAAAGAGCAAAGGCTTCTGGTGCAGCAAAGCTTTACATCGAAGATATCGTTGATGATTTTGCTGACAACTATATTGTCCCATGTGTTCAAGCAGGAGCCATCTATGAAAATAAATATTTACTTGGTACTGCTATGGCTCGTCCAGGCATCGCTAAGAGACTTGTAGAAATCGCTAGAAAAGAAGGTGCTGTTGCAATTTGTCACGGTGCTACTGGTAAAGGTAATGACCAAATTCGTTTCGAGCTTGGAATCAAGGCTCTTGCTCCTGATATCAAGGTTATTGCTCCTTGGAGAAATGATAAGTGGACTCTTCAGTCTCGTCAGGATGAAATTGATTATTGTAAGGCTCACGGAATTGATCTTCCATTTTCAACAGATCAGTCCTACAGCCGTGACAGAAACTTATGGCATATCTCTCACGAAGGTCTTGAGCTTGAAGATCCTTCACAGGAGCCAAACTACGATCACCTTCTTGTTCTTACTACTCGTCCAGAAAAAGCTTCTGACAATGGTGAATACGTTACAATGACATTTGAAAAGGGTGTTCCAACATCTGTAAATGGCAAAAAGATGAAAGTTTCTGATATCATCCGCGAGCTCAACACTATCGGTGGTAGAAACGGAATCGGTATCATTGACATCGTTGAAAACCGTGTTGTTGGTATGAAATCTCGTGGTGTTTATGAAACTCCAGGTGGAACAATTCTTATGGAAGCACATGCTCAGCTCGAAGAGCTCTGCCTTGACCGTGCTACAATGGAAGTTAAAAAGGAAATGGGTGCAAAGCTTGCTCAGGTTTGCTACGAAGGAAAGTGGTTCACTCCTCTTTGCGACGCAATCCAGGCATTCGTTACATCTACTCAGGAATATGTAACTGGTGAAGTTAAATTCAAGCTTTACAAGGGCAACATCATCAAAGCTGGTACAACTTCTCCATACTCACTCTACTCTGAGTCACTTGCATCATTTACAACTGGTGATCTTTATGACCATCATGATGCAGAAGGCTTCATCACACTTTGGGGTCTTCCACTAAAGGTTCGTGCAATGAAGATGCAGGAGAACGGATTACAGAAATAATCAAAAATATAGCTGTGGCAACTTTATTTGTTGCCACAGCTTTTTTATTTGATATCACATATAGCTTTTATTTAGTATCTCTTATTGCTGTTCCTATTTGATATCACTAATATCTGTTTTTACTGCCTTATCCATTAAATTCATCAGTTCAAGCACACTTCTGAAGTTCGCTTTTTCACCAGTATCTGCCCAAGTAACCTGCCCCTGCCAGGTATTATTCTCAACACTTGAAACATGTACAACAAATGTTGCATCTGCATTATTATTTTCCATCTACCTTCTCCTTCTTTTTTGATGCTTTACTAAAATATAACTTTCCGCATAAAAAATGATATGCACAAGCCAATATATACACTAGAACATTCGTTATCACAAAAGATAATAGCGCTGCCAAATTGTACTTCCCCGTCGATGTAAATATCATCGAAAAAACTGCACATGAAGCTGTACAAAGTACAAGCATATGAATCAAAAATACCTCATATGATATTTCTCCAAGCTTCGTAAAAAATTTTAATTCAAATATCTTTTGCAAAAAATCACTAAGCCAGATTCCTGTTATCAAAAACACAGCTCCAAGCACATGCCAAAATGCATAATTACAACTAACAAACGCTGATACATCTGGCAAAAAGCCATAATATCTAGTTGCCGGCACAAAAGATGGATAACCACCAAAATACAATCCTAATACAACTAAAATAACAGCCACTATTTTTTTTATAATACACTTTTTATCAGCAAGTCCATACTGCATGAATAAATATGCTATCAGAACGCCACATACAAATGCTCCAAAATATACATTTAAATACATTGTAAATATTGCTGCTACAACATAGAAAAATATAATTCCTTTAGTATCCTTCCAGGAGAATACACACAGCCCCACCGATAATATATATCCCCACAAAAAATATGGAAAAACCCAAAATATTCCAGAAATTGTAGTATCAGTAGAAATCCATACAGAATATAAAACAGATTTCAATGCATCCAAAAGCGATACCTTGGCAGTATACCAGGATGCTAAATATGCTGAATTTGTCATAAGTGAAACAGGCAAATTACAAAAAACACCACAATTAGTAAAAATAACAACAAGAACAGCAATTAGTATTGTAGGAATAACAAGTCTTATATATCGTTTGGGTAAAACGCCTATTACAGCTTTTATATCCCGCTTGCGCAAATAAATATATCCAGCCACTACTCCGCTAGCAACCATAAAGAGCGTAACCATAAAATTTCCATTTACGATAAAACTTAGAGGATTATTTACATAATCAATTATACCTGGCTGCATGCTTCCATTGTATTGTCCTGGATAAAAGGCTAAAAGAAAATGATGCCAAAGTACAGCAAAGCAAGCCAATCCCTTTATTCCATCTAACCATTTGAGTCTCATTAATTTTTCTCCAAAATCTTTCTTTTAAATAAGGTTTCCTTTATTGAGATAACCTTATCTGCCGTAGTCAAAATCCACGCCTCTTTTGATGAAGGAACTGCTGTAAGATTTAAAGGCCACATATGTGTTTTAATTACGCTATGAACCTTATCATCAATATCAAATCGTTTCTTTGCATTTCTAGCAGCAATATCTGCATGCACATAGCCATGAAGTCCATCAAGCTGCTTACCTACTGTATGCCAGTCATACAAATAAAAATCATGCAAAAATGCGCCTGCCAGCAAGGTCTTTTCATCTGCACCAAGGTGTAATCTTGTATTCATCAAATAACACAGCTTCGTCACATCAGAAACATGTTCATAGGTCGAAACATTACCATGCTGAACATAATTTTTCATCTCCTGAACCTTTTCATCACTGATGTAAGGAGCCAAAACAAACTCTAAATGCTTTTCCTCAGCCTGTGTTAACTTCATACTTCACCTCAAAGAATAAAAACATCTACCTGATTCGATAAAATGCATCTGGGTTTCTTCCATCATTGAATACACCCTTCACAAGCATCTGTCCCTCAGGTCTGACAACTACAGTTCCCATCTTCAAACAATTCTGTGTTCTATATGAAACAATAAATACGTAACACTTTTCACCAATATAAAAATCAAATAACTCATCCTCAGAAAGATTTGCCTCAACTTCAGATAAGTCTTTGCCTTTTTCAGAAATAAAATACCCTAAATAGTAAGTATCTTCTGGGCAATCCCTGATTTCCCAATAATTGTCCGCAGGAAATTCTTCAGCAACAACTGCTCTTGCAGCTTCAACATCCTTAGAATAAACTAAATCTCTATCCGAAACATATGGTTTTTCAATCGGATTAACCTCACCAGAATCAGGTGGAAGCTCAGATTTTTTATAAGGCGATGCATTGATAATATTGTAAGAAACCAAAACAACAAGCTGAACTACAGCTAATGCACCCAAAATAATTACTGCTACCCTTGATTTTCCTTTTTTATTTGAAACCATCTCTTGTGTAGTAGAGATATTACTTTTCTTAATAGCCTTTTCTGTAGTAGAAATATTACTTTTCTTAACAGGTTCTTCTGCGACAGGCTTCTTTCTCATGAAGCTGCTCTTTAATCTTACAAAATTATCTTTAAGAGTTACTCTTTTTTCTTTTGAAGTCTCCTGTGAATCATCTTCAATTATAGTATTTGAGCTAATAGCAAGTGCTTCTTCAACAACCTCCTTAGCCTCGAGCTCCTTCTGATGCTTCGCATATTCACTATCAAGAATCCTAGGAATACACTCATCACAAATCACACCATTTATCGCAATCCTGCGACCACAAACAACACATTTGTGTGAATCGTCTACATGCGACCTGATTTCTGAAATCCTCTGAATAAAGCGCATACCAAAAGGTGTAGAAAAAGAATTCTCAGCTTTAATTTTATCTACTGTTTCAGAATCAGTAAAATCAGATGTTTCAGCCAAAATAGCTATTTTATATAATTCTTCTTTTAAAATATCCTCTGACAAAACAATTTCTCCCTAAAATTATTTATAGATACATTTTATCAAAAAATACGAAATATTACACATAAATAATATATAATCAAAAATAAAAAGGAGGCATGCCTATGAATTATTTAATTATCGGAAATATTATCGCCTTCCTTGGCTCAATAATATTAGTACTAAACGGATTATTTAAAGAAAAAAAGCAAATTATCATATCCCAAAGCATAATGGCATTCACTCTCGCTATTGCAAATATCTTCTTAAAGGGATATTCAGCGGTCATTGCCGATATGCTACAGGTAATAAGAAACATTATCAGCTTAAAATGGCCATTTAAGCTCCCATTAAAAATCGGCTTTATTGTTATACTTTCTACCATCACTATTGTCACAAACACTGAGAGCTGGCTTGGCTACCTCCCACTACTTGCAACAATCATTTTTACAATCATACTTGATACCGAAAAAGAGGAAGTCCTAAAAATAGCCATCATAATCTCAGAATTTTTATGGCTCACTTATGATTTGTTTCATAAAAACTATGCAGGAAGTAGTTTTGATACATTAACGATACTTACAAATCTATATACACTTTTTGCACTAATACAAAATAAAAAAAATCCAGAACCAGAACAATCATCTGATATTAAACAATAATAAAAATAACCTGTTTGATTTTAATATCATAAAAATCAAACAGGTTTTATTATCTTAAAATTTATTAATACTAACTATTTCTTTTCTTTTCCCAACTTTTCTGACTTCTCAGATTTCTCTGACTTTTCAGATTTCTCTGATTTCTCGATTTTCTCAACTTTTTCTTTCTCCAGCTTTTCGAGTTTAGTCTTTTTCAAATAAACAATACTATATGGTACAGCCACGAAAAACATGCCACCAATGATGTTTCCAATTGTAACTGAAAATAAATTATTACTCAATGCATCTGATGAAAGAAGGTATGTTATCTGCTCGCTGGTAATTCCATATTCATCCATAGCCTTTTGCACATAAGCTGGATTTGTTGCAGCAAGCATTCCTGCTGGAATATAGTACATATTCGCAACACAGTGTTCAAAACCGCCTACTACAAAAGCCATAATTGGAAAAAAGATTCCAAACACCTTACCGATGATATCTTTTGATGCTGTTGCCGCCAAAATGGCTACACACACAAACAAATTACATAAAATCCCTGAAGCAACACCCTTCGAAAAAGAAAGCGATGCTTTGCCTAATGCAACCTTTATCGTATATGCACCAAGTAATCCTCCAGAATAATCAAAATTACCCGAATAAAATACTAATAAATCTACTAGAGCAGCTCCAACAAAATTGAATATCCAAACAATAATCAAATCCTTAACACATAAAGAAAGAGGAAACCTCTTTTTCATAATACCAAGAATCGTCATGCAGTTACCTGTAAAAAGCTCACCGCCAACAATTACAACCATCATCAAGCCAACTGGAAAAATCACACCAGACACTAAACGTGCTACACCTACATCCTTTATTGCGTGTGCAGCCGTAGATGAGGTCGCCGCTCCAAGTGCAATAAAAATACCAGCCATAACACTTAATACAGCCATATGCAAAAATGGCATAGTAACCTTCTTTACAGTACCATCAAGAGTCTTTGCCAAGACCTCTGTAGGTGAATTAAACTTATCCTTCATAATTCATATTCCTGCCTTTAGCTTATTTTTGTAGCTTATAAAATATAATTTAGCACATAATTGTTATAAAATTGAGTTTATTTCAAAATACAAAAATTATTTTTTCCACTTTCTTTTACATAATATAATGCCTGATCAGCTCTTTGATAGTTTTCATTAAATGAAACCTTTGGATTAATCAAAGTAGCACCACAGGAAAGCGTAACAATATTCTTTTTTGTGCCAGCAAAGGTACACATCAAGGTATCCTTCAAGCGTAAGTAAACTGCATTTGCCCCTTCCTCATCAATATTTGGAATAAAAAGCATAAATTCATCGCCACCCAAACGGCAAACTCTATCCTTAGGGCGTAAAATCTGCTTGAGTATCTTTGCAAAATCAATTAAAACTTCATCTCCGACATTATGACCAAGCGTATCATTTATAGTTTTAAAATTATCCATATCACACATAAACAAATAGCCTTGTCCCGATTTATTGATATATTTAGGCAAATACTTTTCTATATACTTTCGATTTAATAAGCCTGTCAGTTCATCTGTACAGCCTGCTGTATGCTCTTGCCTTGTCATATCACTATGAAATTTGTGCAACAGCTCAATATCAAACCACAAAATAAGAATTGCAATCAGAATAACTACTACAGAAATAACCTGACAGATATTTATGTATGAACGCAGCTTACTAATCTCCACCATGTTTTCGATATCATAATTTTCCTGAATGAATTCTATCTGCGAAAACAATTTATTATTAGCATAAGCCTGAAAAAACATCGATGCTGCAATAAGTAGAATTTGGACAACACCTACAACAGTTGCAACTAAAATATATTTGTTCGTCTGCCTTCTCTTAGGATTTCCCATCGCCTTCCCCCTTACCAGAAGCCTCAAACAATAAAATCAATTGTTTTATACACAACCAAGTTATAGTAAAATTATATCATATTTTTTCGCGGAGGTTCAAAATGATTACAGTTGATTTGATAACCGGATTCTTAGGTTCTGGAAAAACTACATTTATCAAAAAATACGCTTCTCACTTTATTGAAAAAGGTGAAAAAGTCGGCATATTAGAAAATGATTACGGCGCAGTCAACGTAGATATGCTATTACTAAATGACCTCCGTTGTGATAATTGTGAATTAGAAATGGTTTCTGGTGCATATGATATGGACTGTCATATACGTCGTTTCAAAACAAAATTAATTGCAATGGGCATGAGTGGGTATAATCGTGTCATCATTGAACCTTCGGGAATTTTTGATATGGACGAATTTTTCGATACATTAAATGACGAACCACTTAATCGTTGGTATCGCATAGGAAGTATAATTACCATTGTTGATGCAAGTTTGGAGGATGATTTATCAAAAAGTGCTAACTTTTTCCTTGCCTCACAAATTTCAAATACTGGAATAATTCTGTTAAGTAAAACTCAGCTTGTTTCTTCAGAAAAACAACAAGCTACTCTTTGCCATATTAAACAAGCCTGCCTTGATAATAAAATTTGCATTGATATTGATAAGAAAATATTTTCAAAAGATTGGGATACGCTAACACCAGAAGATTTCCAACTAATTTCTTCAAGCGGCTATTCACAATCTGCCTACGTAAAGCTATCAAATTCCATGAATACCGATTTTTCCACTTTGCATTTTCTTGAAGCGGGGCTCGACTCAACGCAGCTAAAATCGATAACCAATATGTTATTTTCTACAAATGACTATGGAAAAATTTTTAGAATAAAGGGATTTTATAAAGAAAATGATACTTGGTATCAAATCAATGCAACCAAAAACGAGCTATCAATTTCTCCAATAGAAATTGGACAAGAGGTATTCATTATTATCGGAGAAAACCTTGAAAAAGAAAAAATTCAAAAGCTAATACAATAGACTCTAAATCTTTTTCTCGCATTTTTGAATATCAAAAAACTCATCAATTACCAAAAGGTATCTGATGAGTTTTTTATTACAAAAGAACTTTAAATATTATCCTATTCCTTTGTCTTAATTCTTATGATAAAGTCTTGACTGTTCTTCGTATTTTGCCTCGGAAGTCATCTGAATTCCAAGCTTTCTAAATACTTTACTATCTACCTGCGACAAAATTACTGATGAGTGACCCTCACAGCCTCTAAGAAGCGGAATAGCCTCAAGCGCCTGTGCCGCAAGCTCATTATCAGCAGCCGATGTTGAAAGTGCAATTAAAATTTCATCTGTATGAAGTCTTGGATTAACACTACCTAAGTATTTTGTTTTAAGAGTCTGAATAGGTGCAATAGATTCAGCAGAAACTAAATCAATTTCATGGTCTATACCAGCAAGTTCTTTTAATGCGTTTAATAAACATGCTGCAGAAGGTCCTAACAAATCACTTGTTTTTCCAGTAACAATACGACCATTTGAAAGTTCAATTGCAACAGCAGCTTTGCCTGTCACCTCTTCTTTAAGAAGTGCTTTTGATACAACGTCACGATAGTTTACATCAATTGCAGCCTGCTTCATCAAAAGTTCGATTTTGTAGATACTGTCTTTTGACTCACCATAGATTTTTTTATCTACAATCGCTTTAAAATAGCGTCTAATTATCTCTCGCTTTGAAGCATCCTGACATGCTTCATCATCACAGATACAATTTCCAACCATATTAACACCCATATCTGTTGGTGATTTGTATAAGCTCTCGCCAGCAATAAGCTTAAGCATAGATTCCACAACTGGGAAAATCTCAATATCTCTATTGTAATTTACTGTTGAAACTCCATATGCATCCAAATGGAAAGAATCAATCATATTTACATCATTCAAATCTGCTGTAGCAGCCTCATATGCAAGATTAACCGGATGCTTAAGTGGTAAATTCCAAATTGGGAAAGTCTCAAACTTGGCATATCCAGCCTTAATGCCTCGCTTATATTCATGATAAAGCTGCGACATACAGGTAGCCATCTTTCCTGAGCCAGGACCTGGTGCTGTAACAACTACAAGTGGACGTTTCGTCTCAATATAATCATTCTTGCCATAACCAGCATCGCTAACAATTGTCGAAACATCATTTGGATATCCTGGAATTTTATAATGACGATATGATTTAATACCTAAATCTTCAAGCTTACGCTGGAATAATTCAGCTTCCGGCTGATTTCCGAACTTAGTTATACATACTGAGCCAACATAAAGCCCCACTCCTGTAAATGAATCGATAAGGCGAAGAACATCCATATCATATGTAATACCGTAATCACCGCGAACCTTGTTTGCAGCAATATCCTCGGCACTAATTACAATTACAATTTCAGCCTGTTCCTTTAGCTGTAAAAGCATCTGAAGCTTTGAATCCGGCTTAAAACCAGGCAAAACACGTGATGCATGGTAATCATCAAATAGCTTACCACCAAATTCAAGATATAATTTATTGTCAAATTTTGCCATACGCTCTCTGATATGCTCAGATTGCATTTTTAAATACTTGTCATTATCAAATCCTATCTTCATATATTGCCTGCTTTCTCTAAAATAAAAAAAATAACTTACACATTATATCAAATAATTTAACAAATTACACCAAAAAAATGAAAGATACTCACGAAAAAATCATGAGTATCTCATTTTTACGCTTCGCAAATCGTACCGCTAAGAGCAGTTGCTGCTGCTGTAGCTGGTGATGCCAAGAAAATCTTAACCTTGCTAGTTCCCATACGACCTAAGAAATTACGGTTATTGGTTGCGACTACTACCTCTCCATCAGAAAGAATTCCGCCACCTCTACCGCAGCAAAGTCCGCAACCAGGTGTTGTAATAATACAGCCTGCATCTGATAAAATTCCAAGAGTTCCATCAGCAAGAGCCTCACGATAAATCTTTCTACTAGCAGGTGTAACAATCATATTTACAAAAGGAGCTACGTGCTTACCCTTCAAAATACTTGCTGCCATTTTTAGGTCTTCAAGACGACCATTTGTACATGAACCTAAAAATACCTGATCAACCTTTGTTCCTGCCATTTCTGAAACAGGGTGAATATTATCAACAAGTGATGGACATGCAAGTACTGGTACAAAATCCTCTGCTTTATATGTCATAACTCTTGCAAAAGTAGCGTCCTCATCAGAATGTAAATCCTTTTCCTTTTGAGAATAAGGAATATTACAATACTCACAGGTCTTTTCATCTGGAGCAAAAATACCACACTTTGCACCTGCTTCAACAGCCATATTTGACATTGTCATTCGTGATGCAACAGACATATTATCAATTGTACTTCCAGTAAATTCTATTGCCTGATATGTAGCACCTGAAGCTGTGAGATCTCCAATAATTCTAAGAATAACATCCTTTGATGTTACATTTGATTTAAGAGTACCATCTATAACAACCTTTATTGTCTCAGGAACCTTTATCCATAATTTACCAGTTCCCAAGATACCTGCCATCTCAGTATATCCAATACCAGTAGAAAAAGCGCCCACACAACCATAGGTTACAGTATGACTATCTGTACCAAAAGCAATATCTCCCGGCTTTACATATCCTGCCTCAGTCATAAGCTGATGGCAAATTCCATCTGTTCTATGCACATGAGTAAGACCATACTTTTCAGCAAATGCATCGCCCTCTCTAAAATGTCTTGAATCATCAGTCTGCGTTGCTGGCAAAAAATGGTCATAAATCAAAACCACCTTGTCAGGATCCCAAACCTTATCAAATCCCATTTCTTCAAATTTTTTAACTGCAAAAGGGACCATGATGTCATCAACCATGCACCAATCAACATCTACCGTAACAATATCTCCTGGCTTAACATCATGTCCTACTTTATTTCCAATTACTTTTTCTATAAGTGTCTTTCCCATAATGCTCTCCTAATCCAAACCATTTCTTTTACGCATAGCCTTTACAAGACCGCCTGCATTGAGTATCTCAAGAAGATTATCTGGCAAAGAAGCAATTTCGTACTTTTTACCATTTACTTCAATTTCTTTTCCAGGAGTAACAGATGCTATATCGCCCTCTGTAACTTCATCATAAAGATTAGGATTTTCAATTAGTAATAGTCCATTATTAATTGCATTTCTGAAAAAAATTCTCGCATAAGATTTTGCTACTACACAAGAAATACCAAGTGCTTTTACAACCTCTGGTGCCTGTTCTCTTGACGAACCGCAACCAAAATTCTTTCCTGCGACAATCATATCGCCTGGCTGAATAAGTCCTGCAAGCTCTGGTCTAAGTGGAGAAAATGCATATGGCTTCATTTCCTCAACTGACGACATTGCAAGATACTCTGTAGGCAAAATTATATCTGTATCGATATCATCGCCTAATACCCAAATTTTTGCTTTAAATGTGTTACTCATATTTTCCTCTCCTAAACCATATCAGCAGTCGCAATTTCACCGGCAATTGCAGATGCGGTAACAGTAGCTGCCGAAGCCAAATATACATAAGAATCCTTGTGTCCAGCGCGGCCCTTAAAGTTTCGTGTACCAGTAGAAATTAATACTTCACCTTCTCCGATAACACCCTGACAAGCGCCCCAACATACAGAACAGTTTGGATTCATAACCATAGCGCCAGCTTCCATGAAAATATCTAAAAGTCCCTCTTCCATAGCCTGTTTATATACAGCACGGCTGGCAGGAACAACAAGAAAACGAACCTTGTCTGCCACATGCTTGCCTTTAATAACCTGCGCACCAACTCTGAGGTCTTCAATACGGCCATTGTTGCATGAGCCTAAAAATGCCTCATCAATCTTCGTACCACAAGCTTCCTTTGCTGGTACAACGTTGTCAACAAAGTGAGGCTTTGCTACGATTGGCTCAATAGCTGCTAAATCAATATCAATAACCTGTGAGAAGTTTGCATCATCATCTGATTTAAAGATTGCCTTTGGCTCTCTGCCGTGCTCTTTTAAATAATCAAGAGCGACATCGTCTACTTCCATAAGTGCAGTTTTTGCACCAGCCTCCACACACAAGTTACAAATCGAAATACGGTCAGCCATAGAAAGAGTATGAAGTCCCTCACCAGCAAATTCCATAGCCTTATAATTTGCACCATTTGCAGAAATCTTACCGATAATTGTCAAAATAACATCTCTGGCATATACACCAGCTTGTAACCTTCCTGTCAGATTAAATCTGATTGTTTCAGGCACTAAAAGCCATGATGTACCTGTAACCATAGCATACAAATAATCTGTACATCCAACACCTGTACCAAAAGCTCCAAGTGCTCCATATGCACAAGTATGAGAATCAGCACCAAAAATCAATTCACCTGGGCAAACATGATTTTCCATCATTACCTGATGACACACGCCTTCGCCTTCATAAAATGTGATATTATGCTCTTTAGCAAAATCTCGCATCTTCTTATGAGAAGCAGCAGTTTTAGGACTATCTGCTGGAATATTGTGGTCAACTATCCACACAAGCTTACTTGCATCAGCAATATGTGGATTTTTAATCTGTGTATTATACATATCTATAGTAAGATGTGTTGTACCATCATTACTCATCAACTTATCAAGTGTAACTGTCTCAATATCGCCAGCCTTAGTTGACTCAACACCTGCAGCAGCAGCGATAATTTTTTCTGCCATTGTCATTCCCATAATCCTAATCCTCCTTATTCAATGATGCTATAAGACCACCCTGGTCTAAAATTTTCTGCATCTGTGCAGGAAGCTTAGTACAAGAGTATGTTTTACCATTGGCAACAATTTCACCCTTCTCTAAATCAAGCTCCATTTCATCATTTTCTTTCACTGCATCATATAACTCTTTACTTACAATAACAGGCATTCCTATATTGATAGAATTGCGGTAAAAAATACGTGCAAACGACTTAGCAATTACAGCCTTTACTCCAAGTGCTTTAAGAACAGAAGGCGCCTGTTCACGAGAAGAGCCACAGCCAAAGTTTTCATCAGCTACAACAAAATCTCCTGGCTTAACATCCGCTGCAAAATTTGAATTTAATGATTCAAAAGTATGCACCTTCATTTCATCAATTGTTGGAAACAACAAATACTGAGATGCAATAATTTGATCTGTATCTACATCTTTATCAAATCGAAATACTTTTCCCATTTCTAACCTCCAGAAAACTATTCTTTCAGATTTTTTATCTTTCTTCTCTAAAATAATTCGTACCCAAACTTGCAGGTGGTTGATTTTCACGCTTATTTCTAACACTTGTAAGTACCAAAACGACAAGTGTTACTACATATGGAAGCATCTTATATAGCTCCTTCACTTCCATATGCTCCATTCCAGTTGGAATATATAGATACAAAATATAAAGTCCACCAAAAAGAATTGAGGCAAGAACACCTATATCAGGCTTCCAAATTGTAAAAATAACAAGAGCAATTGCAAGCCAACCTCTATCTCCGAATGCATCATTTGACCAAATACCGCAAGCATAATCCATTACATAATATAAACCGCCAAGACCGGCTGTCATACATCCAACACAAGTAGCTACATACTTATACTTAGTAACAGAAATTCCTGCAGCATCAGCAGTTGCTGGATTTTCACCAACAGCACGAAGATGTAAACCTACACGAGTATGTTTAAAAATAATAGCAGTACTAAGTGCAATCACAATGGCAACATATGCTAAAAAACCATAAGACAAAAATATCTTTCCAAACCAACCGCACTTCCCAGCAAATGGTAATGTCTTACTAAAATAATTTGAAGTAGCTGTCAAAGTAATATTTGGAACCTCCGAACCTGAAATCTTGATAAGCGAGCCTCCAAAAAAGTTACCAAAGCCAACACCAAAGGTGGTCATTGCAAGACCAGTTACATTCTGATTTGCTCTAAGAGATACCGTCAAGAAACAGTATAGTAAGCCCATAATCAATGAACCTAATAGACAGCTTAATAATGGTATTGCAATAGCAAGAAATGGATTTAATTTTCCGCCATCACATGATTGTTCATAAAAGAAAGAACCAATAACACCACTAATTGCGCCGACATACATTACACCTGGAATACCAAGGTTAAGATTTCCTGATTTTTCTGTAATTGTCTCACCTGTACTTCCCAACAAAAGTGGAATACCCTGTTGTACAGCACGTGGAATAAATGCAACTATATCAAACATTACTTAACCTCCTTTTTACTTGAATTTCTAAATGTAATTCTATAATTAATAAAGAATTCACAACCAATAATAAAGAATAAAAGAATTCCAGTAATAATATCAGCAAATGATTCATTCAAACCACAAGTCATAGATATCTCACTTGCACCTCTATCCAGGAAAATAATCAAAAAACTGGTAACAATCATACGAATTGGATCAAACTTTCCAAGCCATGAAACCATAACGCCTGTAAAGCCCTGCCCATCAACAATAGTAGTTGTAATAGTATGATTAATTGCTCCACAAAGTATAAAACCTGCCAATCCGCAAATTGCCCCCGATAAAAGCATTGTTCTAATATAGACCTTTGGCACATTGATTCCTACATATTTTGCTGTATTAATACTCTCTCCAACAACAGTTATCTCATAACCATGCTTTGTATATCTCTGATAAACAAAAACAAAAACCGTCATTACTACAGCAATAATAATTGTCAACAAATATTTATTGTACACCTCTGGTAACCAACCAGACATCGTATCCTGATTGATAATTCCAATTTTTCCTGACCCCTTTGGTACCTCCCAAACAATTGTAAAATACGCCACAAGCTGAGTTGCTATATAATTCATCATCAATGTCGAAAGCGTCTCATTCGTATTCCACAATGATTTGAATATTGCAGGAATCAATCCCCAAACCGCACCAGCAAGAAGTGAAGTTGCAAGCATAATTGCAATAATAACACCATTTGGTAATTTATCTCCCAAGCATATCATACATGCAGCAGATGCTAAGGCTCCCATCAACACCTGACCTTCACCACCAATATTCCAAAATTGCATTTTAAAAGCAGGAGTAAGAGCTAACGAAATAATCAACAGAATTGACATATCCTGTAAAGTAATCCACATCTTACGATTTGTTCCAAATGCACCTTGGAATATTGAAATATATACTGATAAAGGATTCTCTCCTGTAACAATTGCAGTAATAATTCCAGAAACAATAAGTGCAATAATAATTGCAACCATTCTAATTGGCCATCTTTTTCTTTTTCTTAAAGCTTCTCTTTTTGTGATATGAAATAATGGCTCTCTAGATGTATTATTCTTCAACTGACTCTCCTCCCTTCTTTGTCATATATAAACCAATCTGATTCTTTGTCGCTGTACGTCCATCCAAAATACCACTTATCTCTCCGCCACAAAGAACTAATATCCTATCGGATAGCTGTAATAAAACATCAAGATCTTCACCTACAAAAACTACAGCAACTCCTTTTTCCTTCTGCTCATTGATAAGATTATAAATTGTATAAGATGCATTAATATCTAGACCTCTTACAGCATATGCAGTCAACAATACCTTTGGATTAGCAGCAATTTCTCTACCAACAAGAACCTTCTGTACATTTCCACCAGAAAGTCTTCTTACTGGTGTATCAATACTTGGTGTAGCAACCTCAAGCTTGTCTACAACTTTTTTTGCAAGTTTTCGTGGAGCCTTTCTATCTGTAAAAAACTTAGAATCACTATCACGAAAAGAACGAAGCATCATATTGTCAGCCAAATTCATGTTTCCAACAAGACCCATTCCAAGTCTATCCTCAGGAACAAATGATAATGCAATGCCCATTTCACGAATATCTCTAGGATTTTTACCTACCAAATCAGTTTTATCTCCTTCTGGAGAAATATAGCTTACTGAGCCCTCAGATACTTCCTGCAAACCAGCAATCGCCTCAAGTAATTCCTTTTGGCCGCAGCCTGAAATTCCTGCAATACCAAGTACCTCTCCGCTATTAGCTGTAAAGGAAATATCCTTAAGCTTATATACCCCTTCTAAATCCTGCACACAAAGATTATCCACGACAATTCTAGGTTCTGGATTAACAGGTTCTTTTCTATCTATGTTCAACTCGACAGCACGTCCCACCATCATATCTGTCATAGTCTGCTCATCAGACTCTGCTGTAATAATTGAACCAACAAATTCTCCCTTACGAAGAATTGCCACTCTGTCAGAAATAGCTTTAACCTCATGAAGCTTATGTGTAATTATGATGATAGATTTTCCATCCTTTTTCATATTACGCATAACATTAAAAAGCTTCTCTGTCTCTTGAGGCGTTAATACAGCAGTCGGTTCATCAAGTATCAAAATATCAGCACCTCTATAAAGCACCTTGATTATCTCAACTGTCTGCTTTTCAGAAACTGACATATTGTATATCTTTTTTGAAGGATCGATATTAAAACCATACTTGTCACAAATTGCCTGGATTTTCTTTTCAGCTTCCTCCAAATTTAACTTACCATCTAAACCAAGAATAATATTTTCTGTAGCAGTAAGAACATCAATCAATTTAAAATGTTGATGAACCATACCGATTCCAAGTTCAAATGCATCCTTTGGTGATTTGATTACAACAGCTTTACCATTTACAAAAATCTGACCTGCATCCGGAAAATAAATTCCAGCAAGCATATTCATGAGGGTAGTCTTTCCACTACCATTTTCTCCAAGTAAAGATAAAATTTCACCTTTAAATAGGTCCATTGTAACATTGTTGTTTGCTAATACTTTTCCAGCAAAATCTTTTGTGACGCCTTTAAAAGATACCGCAGTTTCTCTGGTGTCTGACATAATGCTTTCCTACCTTTCTATTAATATATTTTATAAAAGGAAAAAAAGGGCGGCCAAATATTGCCGCCCTATAAAAATTTCAAAAATTAGAACTTTGTATCAATAAGAGTGATTCCATCAATTTGAACATCAAAGAATGGAGCTGAACGAAAACCAGTCTCTGACTCAGCGAAATAACCATCAACAATCGCTTCATGATCTGGTGTGTAATCAGCATCTGTATCTACATCTGCCTCATAAGTATCAAGAGTTTTACCACCAACAGTAAATGTTGTTGTATCAAAAACATGAAGTGAACCTGCTTCGAATTCTTTCTTTGCAGCCTCAACAGCTTCCTCTGTTCCTTCTGCTACACAACCACCAAAATCTGTTAATTCAACAGAACCAGTAGAAAAATCTCCAACCCAATCAGCTTCAATTTCTTTGCCATTCTTTACGCAATCAATAAGATATGCGAAATATGGAACCCAGTTAATTCTAGAAGATACAATAAATGTATTTGGGCAAGCCTTTTCAGTTGAGCCATTGTATGAAACATTAGGAACACCTGCTGTCTCACAAGCAGTTGGAGCACCCATCGAATCTGCATGCTGTGAAATCAATACGCAACCATCTTCAATAAGAGTATTTGCACCTTCCTTCTCAGCAGTCTCATCATACCAAGATCCTGTAAAAGTAACTTCCATTGTCGCACTAGGGCAAACTGAACGAGCTCCTAAAAAGAATGATGTATAACCTGAAATAACTTCAGCATATGTGAATGCACCGACGTAACCGATTTTTGCATCCTTCTCTTCGATTTCACCTGCTTCAATCATCTCATTGAGCTTATATCCAGCAGCAATACCTGCTAAATAACGGCCCTCGTAAATCTTTGCAAATGCATTGTGAAAATTATCAAGGCCTACTGTATGAGCCTGTGTTCCAGTTGCATGCGCAAACTGAACCTCAGGAAACTCCTTAGCTGCTTGAATCATATAATCCTCATGACCAAATGAATCTGCAAATACAACATCGCAACCAGAATCAGCTAACTCACAAGCTGCATCATAGCACTCCTGACCTTCTGGAATACCAGTCTTAAATACTGCTTCAACTCCGGCTGCTTCGCAAGCTTCCTTTGCTGCACTAATAAAGTTTAAATCATATGTAGAATTCTCATCATGTAGACAAATGAATCCCATCTTAACATCAGAGTCGCCTTTTGCTTTCTTAGCACTAGAATTTGACGAACCGCAAGCACAAAGTGAAAGCATCATAACAGTTGCAAGAATAAGTGCAACAATGCTTCTAATTTTTTTCATTACAATAATCTCCTTACACATAATATACTATTTCATCAAAATACGCAAAAATAAAGGGATGCAAAGATACCTTTACAACCCTTATAATAATATACACCCAACGGACATTGTATCATCGAAAGGAAAATTTATCAATAACTTTCTATTGAATTCCCCCAAATTCCCAAAAATAAATATACCTAATTAAAAGATTTTTATATCTACTGAGGTCTAAATTCAATCGAACCATTTTGTGCATCCATATTTTCAACAATTGCAAGTGACTCAAGCTGATATCCAAGATTTCTTATCATATTACCACCTGGCTGAAAGCCTTTTTCAATTGCAATTCCAATTCCAGAAACAGTAGCACCAGCCTCATTACAAATATGAATCAATCCCTGTAAAGCACATCCATTTGCAAGGAAATCATCAATAATTAATACCTTGTCAGCTTCTGACAAAAATTTCTTTGAAACAATGACCTGATTTGTATTCTTATGAGTATACGAAACAACCTCAGCAACATACATGTCACCTTCGAGATTTATACTTTTTGTCTTCTTAGCAAATACAACTGGAACATCAAAATGCTGTGCAACAACACATGCGATACCGATTCCTGATGCTTCAATTGTAAGAACCTTATTTATTTCTTTATTTGCAAATCTCTTCTTAAATTCCTTTCCCATTTCATTAAAGAGATTAATATCCATCTGATGATTTAAGAAGCTATCAACCTTCAAAATATTGCCAGCCTTTACAACACCGTCTTTTAATATTCTTTCTTCTAAGCAATTCATAGTTCTTCCTCCGCATAAGCTTTAACAAATAACAACATTATATACTTTTTTTAGAAAAATAAAAGAATACAAATATTTCTTCTAAAAAAAGTCTCGTAGTAAATTTACTACGAGACTCATAATAACAATAATTATTCAAAATCTAAAATTAAAGTTCCATTACCAGAATAATTTGTAATTGCACAAGCTGCAATAGTTGAATCGCTAGCCTCCAGATCATCAACCATAGTGCTTATCAGTTTATCCTTCGATTCACCAATCAAGCAGTACGCTTTGTTTTCATTTTCTCCTCCAAAAAAAGTTTTGGTCGAATACTCATAACAAATCGCATAATCAAAATCTTCATCGGGCTCTAATTCCAGTTTTTCAACATATTCATAACATTCCTGAAAATCCGGATTCAATTCCTCATACAAAAGCTTATCTGTAATCGGAACCACTCTCACACAATTAATTTTTACATTATCAGGTTTGCGATAATTAATTGTTTTCCACTCTGTAAAAATTTTTTCTACATTTGTTGATAAATTTTCTTTGATTTCGTCCCCATAATTGCCTGACTTATCATTAATAACTATTGGAAATGCAACCATATCTGATAAAAGTCTTTTGCTGCAATCACAATTAACTTTTCCAACACCTGTTGCACCAACAGAAATGCTATATGAAAAAAAGCAGATAATAATTAAAAATACGGGGAAGATTTTTTTGAAATGATTTTTCATAGCAAATCCACCTCCCTTTATTTGTTAAATATAGCATACAAAAAATTTGTGTAGTTTTAATGATAAAACTCAAGAATCGTTTGTATTTTTTTGTTTTTTTACATGCGAAGCAACAGTTCTTTTTCTATTATCTCACCATTTGAAATATATACTCGTGGAACACGCTTGCTAACAGCACATGTCAACTCGTATGGTATCGTATTTACTACAGCAGCCATCCTGTTTATCGAATTGTTTTCGCCAAAAATTTCTATCACAGAACCCACCTCAACCTCAGGCTTATCTGTAATATCTATCATACACATATCCATACAGATTTTTCCAAGCTGCCTTGACATTCCCTGAGAAGTATACAATTCACACTTATTCGAAAAGCTTCTAAAGAAACCATCTGCGTATCCATAAGGAAGTACTCCTACTCTAGTAGTTTTATCAGTAACAAAAATACCGCCATAGCTTATAGCTGTTCCTGCAGGATAAATTTTAATTGTACTTATTGTTGTCTTTAATGACATTGTAGGCATTAAACCAAGCTGCTCTGCAAATTCACCGTAACCATATAGAAGTAAACCTGGTCGAACCATATCAAGATAAGTCTGAGGATATTTAACAAGTGCACCTGTATTTGTACAATGCTTTATCTCAAACTTCTTTCCACGCACCTGTTCTACATCAGCAATAAGCTTTGTAAAAAGCTCAAACTGATGCATTGTATAATCATAGCATTCATCGCCTGGCTCATCTGCAACAGCAAAATGCGTAAAAATGCCCTCAGCCTGAAGTCCAGGTAAATTACAGGCATATACAATACCGTTAACACCTGTATCAAAATTATCACCATCACATAAATATCCAAGACGAGACATTCCCGTATCGACTTTGATATGAATTTTTAATTTACCGCCAGCCTTCAATGCCTCTTCATTGTATTCATCAGCCTTAGCCTTGCAGGTAATAGCTTGTGTGATATTATATTCAATCAAACGAGAAACCTGCTCTTTTGGAGTATGACCCAAAATCAAAATTGGCATAGTAATATTATTTACACGAAGCTCGATAGCTTCATCTATACTACTAACCGCTAAATAGTCAGCACCAATCTCTTGTAGAACTCTACTTACCCATACAGAACCATGTCCATATGCATCAGCTTTTACAACACCAAGGAACTTAACATCTGGACCTATTTTTTCTTTAATAACTGAATAATTGTATCTAATTGCATCTAGATTTACTTCAGCCCAGGTTCTTCTTAATGTGGACTCCAAAAAAATCATCTCCTCGAAAAATATTTAAAATTTTTAATATATCAATATACTATTGAACTGGCGCAGGTTGTGGCTGTGCTGCTGGTTGCTGTGGTGCAGGCGCAGCAGGCTGTGCATTCGGATCTGGTTGAACTGGAATCAATACATCCGGTACAGCTTGACCTGGCTGAACAGCCGGCAATCCCTTTTGTGCATTTGCAACATTGTCTAAAGTAAGATTTCTTTGTACAATTCCGTTTTCACCCTTGTACTTTGTATAATAAACCTTATTTGTACCAATTACTTCGCCATCCTTTTCAAGGGTCTCATATGTCACCCATTTGCTGCCATTCTTTGGTGCCTTTGTAATTTGCTGTGCACCATAAGGAAGTGCTGGATTGTCTTCAAATACATAACCCGAAGGGTATGTCTCAATCTTTTCAGAAGTCATATAACGTGTAACTCCTTCTTCAAGAGTTGGCACACCATATATCTCAACAGTAACATGCCTGTCGTTATAATGAGCACGAATACCAATTGGATATTTTGAGTTGTTTGTAAACTGAAAATCTGGCTTAGGATATGATACAGTAGCATCAAGTCCTGGCTTTACATATGTAGGCTCAAAAGTATGTCCATGACGCTCATCCACCTGAAGATTTGCGGCAAAAACAGCATTAAATAATGTCGATGAAACCTGACATATTCCACCACCTATCTGATCAACGTGCTCTCCATTTAAATATGCACCTGCCAGCTTATAGCCTTTGCCTTCTGTACGTTCACCAAGCGTTTCATTGTATGAAAATGACTGGCCAGGCAAAAGAACTGTACCATTTACACTATTACATGCATTCTGAACATTTGTATTTCGATTAGAATTTGCTGTAGTTGTCGTTTCAAATGAAGAAATCATCTTGAAATCATCAGCAGATATCTCTGCAACTTCTCTTTCAAAAGACAAAGGTACCTCTGCAACATATTTCTTATCAGTAAGTACACTCTTAAGCTCCTTCTTAAGCGACTCCTGATCTAAAATAGCAGTTTCGATTGAATCGCTATATACAAAATTATCAATCTTCTCATCATATTTCATGATATCTTCAGAATCATTTGGTGAAACCTCATATTCTAAAGCTGCTTTAACTGCATTATCAATCACTGCGTCAATCTGCTTATCATCCAATTCGATTTCAAACTGAAATCCTCTTTTCATAGAATAAGCCTCAGCAACTGTAGACGAAATCACCTCCGCAAGCGGATTATCTAATGAAATATTCACCTTTTCATCCACGAGCTTAACATCCCACTTTACCTCATCTGTAAGAATCTGCTCCAACTCACTTTTGTCGTAATCACGCACATCATAGCCATTAATTGTACGCTTTGAAATACGTATACCTGTTGCAGGCTCAGCCAGGTATAGATAAGCCCCCGCTGCTATAACTATAAGTACAACTATTGAAATAATAATTCCTGCAACTAAACCCTTTTTACTACTTTCCTTTTTTGCTTTCTTAGCCATAAAATCTCCCAAAAAACTTCATATCATTTTTCACAGTTTTTTATTATAACTCAAAACACACAAATAATGTATCGGTCTTTTTTTAAATTTCCTAAAGCATCAAATAAAAAAATTAGCACTCTCAAATTTTTGAACAGTATTTCATTTCTTATTTAACAGATATTCCTATCATAATTGTTTCTTCATCCTGATTACTCCAAACAGAATGTGGAATTTTACCTTCCACTAGATAGGCCTCATCTTTATGAATAATTTTCTTTTCATCGCCAAGCATAACTATAGCTTCCCCCTGTACAACGATGAACAGATGATTATGCTCATGCGTATGTTGTTCAAGTGGTCCACCACCTTTTAAGTTAATGTAGGCAATTGAACCATCAATAATTTCTCCAACATTTCCAAACAACTTTTTTGCCTCAAAATTCACATGATTAGGTGGTGTAATAAATCCTTCCTTCATTGTAATACCTCATTTTCTTCTAAATTAAAAAAGCTTGCACACTTTGTAAAAATATTTTGCAACAACTACTTAAACATAAAATATTTTTTCATCCTCTAATCGAATACAAGCAAGCTTGCCATTGTGCAGACGCTTTCTATAAGCGCATCCGCAATCAATATTGTAATATGTACAATTCATTTTTTCATTATAGAATTTAAAAACCATACCATCGTTATAACAAAACTCACCTTCGATATTTGTAGGCGTATGTCCTGATATTATCACGCTATCCACGGCTCCTCCGACTTTATAAGCGTCCTCGCGTGCATAAATATAAAACTCTTCCTCTGATGCATACTCAATCTCAGTCGCACCACCTTTTAAATCCTCAATAAAGCCTGCATGAACAATAATGTAATTCTTATTATTTATTGTAAGTGCTTTGTAGTAAGGTAAATCAAATATCGGATTCGCCCACTCCTTTAACTTAGACAATGTAACTCCATACAATTCAATAAAATACAAAATGGTATTGTATGAATCAAAATAAGAAACTCCATTCTTCTTTGCCGTATTCTTCATAAAAAGATAGGCATCCTTGATATCATTTATAGACCTCTCATTAAGCCCATTCTTCTCAAAATATGCTTCAAGAAGCTTGACATAATAAGCAAATTCTAAATCATGATTTCCCTTTAATAATTCGACATTCTCCGGACACTTACAAATAAAATCAAGCATTTCTCTATTCTGCAGACCACGATCAATATAATCACCTGCAAGAATCAACCTATCCTCATCACAAAATTTTATCCGCTCCAACATCTTGATAAAAATGTCATAGCACCCATGGATATCCGACATTACATATGTAGACATAACTCCCCCTACAATACTACAATCTGTTACTCCTCCGTATAATAATCAGCCTGAAAAGCTGCATTACATTCAGACATTTCCTTTATTCCCTTGATATAATCATCATACATATCCCACAAATCAACATCACTTCCATCAAGTGCTTCATCCTCTGGAATCCATGATTTAATCAATGCAATTCTCTCTTCTTTTGTTGTTTCACTAATTAAATATCCCATTTCATATTCCTCTAGTTCTTTCTTTAATATAAAATAATTTACAGTTTTCTCGTCATACTTTTATTCTGTAAATTTTTTCATGAAAATTATTTACAACTTTTTCATAATCCCCTGATTCTGTAAATTTTTACATCCTACAACTCTATCAATAAAAGATAAAATTTACAATTCTATACTCTTTCTATATTTCTGTAAATTTTTTCATCATAATTATTTACAGTTTTCTCATAATCCCCTGATTCTGTAAATTTTCACATCCTACAACTCTATCTGTAAATGATAAAATTTACAATTCTGTACTCTTTCTATATTTCTGTAAATCTTTTCATCATAATTATTTACAGTTTTCTCGTAATCCCCTGATTCTGTAAATTTTCACATCCTACAACTCTATCTGTAAATGATAAAATTTACAGTTTTGTACTCTTTCTATATTTCTGTAAATTTTTTCATTAAATTTATTTACAACTTTTTAACAATCCCCTGATTCTGTAAATTTTCACATCCTACAACTCTATCTGTAAAAGATAAAATTTACAATTCTGTACTCTTTCTATATTTCTGTAAATTTTTTCATGAAAATTATTTACAACTTTTTCATAATCCCCTGATTCTGTAAATTTTTACATCCTATAATTCTTTCAATAAAAATAAGATTTACAATTTAATAATAAATGTTCTTAAAACACAAAATGCGCAAAAGAATATTTATAAAGAAACAATCCAAAATCTGCAATCATCAAGAAAAAATTGCTACGCAATTCAAAAACAAACTATACAAATTAAAAGACCTGCAAAATACAGGTCTTTCAAAATTTTGTTAATAGCGAGAGGGGGATTCGAACCCTCGACACCGCGGGTATGAACCGCGTGCTCTAGCCAACTGAGCTATCTCGCCATATTATTAAATTAAAAATGGGACCTACAGGGCTCGAACCTGTGACCCTCTGCTTGTAAGGCAGATGCTCTCCCAGCTGAGCTAAGATCCCAGACGTAAAATTATAACTTCAAACGACTTGTTAAATATATCAAATAGTATGGTTCATGTCAACACATTTTTACAGCACTCAGTATTAGCAAGGAACCATTTTTGTAACAATAAATAATAGCCTTTACGTTACATTTTAATATCTTTTACGCTAGGCTTTAACAGCCCAGCGCATTTTTGTAGACTTTGAACGTGGATTCAAACGACACTCCTCAGCAGAAGGACGAATGACATCAGCAGCCACTTCACTATATATCCCCTCTTTTGATAACTGCTTAAAAGACTTTTTAACTAGTCTATCTTCTCCTGAATGAAAAGTTAATATGGCAACTCGTCCACCGGGATTAAGTATATCTGGAAGCTTCTCCAAAAATGTATAAAGAACCTCCATCTCACTATTAACATCAATTCGAAGTGCCTGAAAAACTCTAGCACAGGATTTTTTCACAGCCTCTGCTTTTTCATCTTCTGGTAATTTCCAAAGAGCATCCTCTATTGCTTTCTTTAGTGCAGTTGTGGTATCCATCGGATTCCCCTTTGACATCAGTCTAAACACCTTGTCAGCAATAATCTCAGCATAGGGTTCATCGGAATTTTCTACCATCATTCCTACAAATTCTTCCTGTGAAATGCTATGAAGACGTTCTGCGGCAGACTGACCATGAGTAGGGTCTAGACGCAAATCAAGTGGACCATCTATTTTGTAAGAAAATCCCCTCTCAGGGTTATCTATTTGCATAGATGAAACGCCTAAATCCGCTAAAACAAAATCAAATTTTCCGTATTTTTGTGCGACCTTATCAATATTCTCAAAATTAGTAAGCTCGAACTTAAATACATCCTCGCCAAAGCCTGCGTCCAAATTTCTCTTTATTGTTTTTTCAGATTCAATTGGGTCAACATCAAGACCTACAACAAAGCCCTGTCCTAAAAGCTGCTCCATCATCTTTCTGGTATGACCGCCGTAGCCTAAAGTACAATCCAGACCATGCTGTCCTGGCTTTATCTGCAAAAAATCAAGTATCTCATTTACCATAATAGAAATATGCATACCAGCAGGTGTTGAACCCTTTGAAATAACATGCGCTACTGTATCCTTATACTTTTCTGGATTTTGTTCTTTATATTTTTCTTCAAATTTTTTAGGATATTTTCCTGAATAATGAACTCTTCTTTTATGCTTGATTTCTTCCATAATAATCCATTTCTATTAAATAAGACTCTGTACCAGCTTTACACAATCAGCAGCATCCTCAGAATAACCATCTGCGCCTATTTCATCCATAAATGACTTATTGATGCATGCACCACCAATAATTACCTTTGCAGTACATTTTCTAGCTTTTACCTCATCAACAACATCCTTCATTCGCATCATTGTAGTCGTCATCAATGCAGATAAACCGATTATCTGTGCATCTGTCTCAATTGCCTTTGAAACAATCTCACTAGCTGGGACATCCTTACCTAAATCAATTACCTCATATCCGTAATTTTTCAACATCAAAACAACAAGATTTTTTCCGATATCATGGATGTCGCCTTCGACAGTAGCAAATACAATTTTGCCCTTCTTTTCTTTACTCTCCGAAGAAAGCAAAGGTTCGATATACTTCATGCCTTCTTCCATGGCATTTGCACCTGCAATAAGCTGTGGTAAAAAGTATTTCTTCTTGTCATACAATTCGCCGACCTTGTTTATTCCTGCAATAAGATGCTGTTCAATAACATCCTGCGGATTTGTGCCTGCATTAATGAGAGTTTTTATCTCATCAACAATTTTTTCCTTCTGGCCTTTAACAACACAGCTTGCAACAGGACCTAAATTATCATCTTCCTTGGTCACTACTGTAGCTGTAGAGGTTGTCGTATTACTTACAACTGGAAGTGAAGCATATTTTTCAACTGCACCAGCTTTATTCAAAAGTGCATCCGCAGCAGTAGCCTGATACATAAGCATCTCCTGACTTGGATTTGCAATTGCCATTGTAAGACCTTTACTTACAGCTATTGTAAGATATGTAGCATTTACAAATTGTCTGTTCGGCATACCAAATGAAATGTTTGATAAACCACAAACTGTAGGAAGTCCAAGCTCCTCCTTGCAATATGAAATCGTCTCAAAGCACTGCAAACCTGCTGTTGAATCTGCACCAACAGTCTGCACCAAAACATCAACAACAGCACAGCTTCTATCTATACCAAGCTCATCTGCCTTTGCAAGAATCGTATTAATATGCTGTTTCTTCTCATTCAAATCCTTTGGAAGACCTGCTCCAGACAAAGGAAGTGCAATAAACATAGCACCATACTTTTTAGCAAGCTCAAGCATCTTATCCATCTTGCCTTCCTCGGCAGAAATAGAATTTATCATAGCACGACCCGGATAAATTCTAAGTGCAGCTTCCATAATATCAACATGACTTGTATCAATACAAAGTGGCAAGTCAACAATAGATGAAACCTCATAAATTGCATCAAGCATCATCTTCATCTCATCAATGCCGTTCATACCCATATTGATATCAAGGATGCTTGCGCCTTTTTCTTCCTGCTCACGAGCAAAATCTGAAACCATTGAAAGTGAACCACTCTTCAAAGATTCCTGAAGCTTCTTCTTACCAGTTGGATTAATACGCTCACCAATAACCTTAAAAGCTCCATCGAGCTCAATCCAAGTAGCCTGTCTTTCTGAAGTAACTACTCTATTTACTTTTTTTGAAATTGGCATAGGCTTTTTATTATTAAACCTGTTATAAAGCGCTTTAATATGCTCTGGTGTCGAACCACAGCAACCACCAAATAAACTAGCGCCACACTCATACATCTTTTCAAAAGCTTCTGCGAATTCCTCTGCGCCCATTTTATATACAGTTTTTCCATCCTCAAGAACAGGCAAACCTGCATTTGGCTTTGCCATTATTGGAAGATTCGAAACCTCACTGATTTGCTTAATCAAAGGAAAAATATCATTAGGACCGCTACTACAATTTACACCAATACAGTCAACACCAATAGACTCTAAAACAATAGCAGCAACCTGTGGTGATGTTCCATACAAGGTTTTTCCATCAGGATTGTATGTAAGAGAACAAATAATAGGCATATCTTCACCGCCTGCTGTCTCTCTGATAGCAAAAACTGCAGCACGACACTCCTGAAGACTCATCATTGTTTCGATAACAAATAAATCAACGCCAGCAGAAATCAAAGCTTTTACCTGCGCCTTATAGCAGTCTACCAATTCTTCAAACTGCATTTCTCCAATTGGAAAAAGCTGAACACCGGTCATAGAAATATCGCCACCTACATAGGCCTTACCATCAGCAGCCTTCTTTGACAACTCTACAAGCTTTGTATTAATTTCAAAAGCATCTGCTTCTAACCCATACTCAGCAAGTTTAATTGTTGTCCCAGTAAAGGTTGGTGCAAGAACAATATTACTTCCAGATGAAATATAATTTTTCTGGACTTCAATAATTGCCTCTGGGTTTTCAATAATCCATTTTTCTGGACAAACACCTGCTGGCATACCATACTTTTGAAGCTGTGTACCAGTTGCCCCATCCATAAAAAGTATTCTACTTTGAACTAATTCTCTAAATTCTTCTCTAGTCATATTATTTATTCCTTACTGCGCCCTTCTTATTATTCGAGTAGGTCTCGCACCTACTCGCTGCCTGAGGGCGCAGGTCACGTAGTGACACTTTTCCTTACTGCGCCATTCAGATGAAAAAGTCTAGAGTTAGCCCACATAAGACTAACTCTAGACAAATTAAACTTAAAAGTTTTTAACTATGCATTCTTTACCTTCGCAATATCAACAAGAGTATATGTATCTGTTGCTGATTCAAGCGATGTTGCAAGAGCAACTGCTGTATCAATTGCTGTAATACAATTTACACCTGTCTCGATTGAATTACGTCTGATTAAGAATCCATCACGTGTCTTATCACCATGACCCTGAGTTGGAGTATCAATTACAAGATCAATCTTGTGACCTAAGATAAGGTCCATAACATTAGGTGATTCCTGCGAAATCTTGTTGACGCGAAGTGCATTTACGCCATGCTCCTGAAGATACTTTGCAGTACTTCTGGTTGCATAAATCTTATAGCCTAATGCCTCAAATCTCTTAGCTACGCCAACTGCTTCTGGCTTATCTGCATCCTTAACGGTCATAATCATCTGCTTATGCTTTGGAAGCTCAATTCCAGCTCCAAGGAACGCCTTGTAAAGTGCACCGTTAAAGGTCTTATCAATACCTAAGCACTCTCCGGTAGACTTCATTTCAGGTCCGAGAGAAATCTCGGCACCGCGAAGCTTCTCGAAGGAGAATACTGGCATCTTGATTGCGATGTAATCAGCGGTAGGTGCAAGTCCTGGTTCATAGCCCATTCCCTTAATGGTGTTACCCATAATAATCTTTGCTGCAAGATCAACGATTGGAATACCAGTTACCTTGCTGATATATGGAACGGTACGAGAAGAACGTGGGTTAACCTCGATTACATAAATGTCATCATCCATTGCGATAAACTGGATGTTAATCATTCCGACTACGTGAAGCGCACGGGCAAGTCTCTTAGTATATTCTACGAGCTTATCCTTTGCAGCTTCGCTGATAGTATGAGCAGGGTATACAGAGATACTGTCACCAGAGTGAACTCCGGTACGCTCGATATGCTCCATGATACCAGGAATTAAGATATCCTCTCCATCACAGATGGCATCGACCTCAA
>JAZLJM010000013.1:0-18013 GCA_045617805.1 Pseudobutyrivibrio sp. | reverse complement strand
AAATAATGTCAAAGCATACTCATTAATGCGTGATTCCTCGTCATAATCATTTTCCCATATGAAGCTGGCATTTTCTCTGGTTTCCGCAAAAACCTGATCAGAAAGAACTTCCTCATATTTCTCTGGAGCATTCATGTCAAATATAAATACCCCATCAGGTTCGAGATAGTTGTTTACAAGCTTAAATGCTTCTAAAAGATCCTCTTCCTGCATTACATAGTTTAACGAATCACACGTAGAAATAACCGCCCTTACTGTGCCATATAGTTCAAAATCTGTTATATCCTGGCATAAATAAAGTATTGAATCGCTCTTTTCCCTGGCAATCATAAGCATTTCTTCCGAATTATCAACACCTATCATGTCATAGCCCCTATCTTCAAGGAGCTTTGTCATTGTGCCAGTACCGCATCCAAGATCAAGCACTATTCCATCTTCTATCCCATGTTTTTTGAGAATATTAACAATGCTTTCTATCCACTCATCATATGGCACATTGTCCATGAACATATCATATACAGTTGAAAAATCCGAATACTGTTCTGACATCCTAATCACCCGAATTTAAAATACTACTGAAAATACTCCTGCACTCAGCAGTCCCATGATTACACCTGCAAGAACTACGCCCCCAACAACTGCCAGCACACTCTTTTTAAAATCCATGTCAAGTATGCTTGCCGCTAAAGTTCCTGTCCATGCACCCGTTCCAGGAAGTGGAATTCCTACAAAAAGCATAAGGGCAACAAAAAGACCTTTTCCAGCTTTTGCTTCAAGCGCTCTTCCGCCCTTTTCACCTTTTTCGAGACAGAAGGTAAAAAACTTTCCGATAACCGGTTTATCCTTTCCCCATTCAAGAACCTTTCTTGCAAAAAAGTAAATAAATGGTACAGGAAGCATATTTCCAAGGATAATCAAAAGATAAGCTATCACTAAATTAAAATCTGGATTATTTGCCTTGATTACATAGGCAACTGGAATAGCACCTCTAAGCTCAATAAGTGGCACCATAGAAATAAAAAATACATATAAATAATTCATCATAATAGTGTAATATCCTTTTTTACTGGTTAACAATTTCTTTTAGATTTTCAATAAACTTTTCCATTTCCTCATCTGTTCCAATAGAAATTCGCAGATAATCAGAAATTCTTTCTGGCTTAGAGAAATATCTAACAAATATATTTCGCTTCTTCAATTCCTCGAATATCTTTACAGCAGCAACTGATTCGTGCTTAGCAAAAACAAAATTACTCTTTGAGTCTGGGAATTCAAAACCAAGCTCTGTCAATTTTCCCTTGGTCCATTCACGAGTCTTGATCACTTTATCAATATTTGACTTAAAGTATTCATCATCGCGAACTGACGCAGCTCCCATAGCAACAGTAACGGTATCCATGGTATAAGAATTAAACGAAAACTTAACATCGTATAAATACTTAATCAGCTTCTCACTTCCGATAGCATAACCAATTCTGTTACCAGCCATAGAACGTGACTTTGAAAATGTCCTAATAACAAGAAGATTCTCATACTTATCTATAAGATCAAGACATGACTTGGCACCAAAATCCACATAAGCTTCATCGACCATCACAACGCACTCAGGATGTGCCTTAACTATATTTTCAAAAAATTCAACTGATTCCTCAACACCAGTAGGCGCATTGGGATTTGGAATAATAATTCCTCCGCAAGCTCCCTCGTAATCAGCAGGATTGATTTTAAAATCTGCATCAAGCGGCTGAACCTCATATGGAATTCGTAGCAAATCTGCCCAAACATCATAGAAGGAATAAGTTATATCTGGGAATTTGATTGGCTTTTCTCCATAAAAGTAAGTCATGAAAGCCATTGCAATAACATCATCAGAGCCAACCCCGATAAAGATGTTTTCCTTTGATACCTTGTGATATTTTGCTAACTCTTCCAATAACTCAGTAGCATAAATATCAGGATATTTTCTTAATTTATCTACATCAATTTCTGAAATTGCCTTTTGAACCAAAGGACTTGGCTCATAAGGATTTTCGTTTGTATTTAACTTAATTACATCAAGCTGCTTTGGCTGTTCACCTGGCACATATGGAACAACCTTTCTTACATTTTCTGTCCAGTTCATAATGTCACCTCATCAAAATAATAGAATTTCTACCACTCACTAGAACCTTGCCTTACTCCTGTGTAATCTCAACCTCTGGCTGAGGTGGTGCCTGCTGACCACTTTCCATCAAAAGCACCTGATATTGAAGCTCAGCAGCTTCAAGAACATCCAGATTCATAACCTGCGCCTTTTGCTCATCACTAAGAGCCTCGTAATCTGCTCTGGCATTCAAAAGCGCAACAGCCGAATCGAGTGTAACTGTCTCAATATCTGAAATCTCAGTCTCAACTCGTGAGACAGGATTATTCTTAGCATATATCTCAGCCTCTGTATTGCCTACATAAAAGACAAGAACAGGCCACCCCGCATCAACAATTTCAAATATCTTCTTTGCGGCAGATGTAGGTAAATTGACGCATCCATGGCTACCACTGGTCATAAACAAATGACCACCAAAGGAAGAACGCCAGCTAGCATCATGTAAGCCCTCACCCATATTGAATGGCATCCAGTACTTTACATGTGACTCATAGTTTGCACCACGAAGTGTTGCATCCTTTTCCTTATATGCGATAGGATAGGTACCTGTATGTGTGCCATGTCCAGCAGAAATATTTCCCGAAACACATGGTGACTCAAATACTACCTCGCCGCCCTTATGAATATACACCATCTGGTCAGTAAGATTTACCTCTACAAAATTATCACCATAATCATGCTCACCATGGCTATTTGCCGTATACATATAATTAAAATCTCGAGTAACATCCTTACCCGCTTTAAAATCCTTTATGATTGCATCTATCTCTGCCTGATATCCAATCTTCCAGCCATATGCACCACAAGGTACAGAAACCTGTTCTCCTGAAGTTGACAACAATTCCTTTGGTTTGCCAAAAGTATTGTATTTTTCAGACATCTGATTAACAAAATCACCTATAGCCTTTTCATCAAAGCTTACACGACATTTATCATTTACAGCAAAAAATGTAGCCTTAATATCGGCTGGAATTTCATCAGAAAGTCCTTCGCCCAAATCGTAATGGATATCAGTATCCATATAGCCTTTAAGCTGACGAAGTGCAGTTTCAAGACGTGGGTCATCCTTTGTTACAGTAGGCTTTACTGCGCAATCGCCTTTTGCAATATCAAGCTCTGTAACGAAATTCTCTATAGCACCTATAATTGCTTTTTCAGCAGAAGCCTTTGTAATAAGTGTTCCTTCTACCTCTGGCTGAATTTCAAAATCCTTACCATTAAAAACAATCTTTGCATTTTCAGATTTTGTTCCATCCTTTTTGTATAGGAAAGACAAGGATTTAGCAGCTTTTTTAACTGCCTTTTTGTCATATGTATTTCCACTTGGAGTAGAAAATTTCTCACCAGTAAACATCTTAACAGGCCACAAAAATCCATTCTGATGGACAATTAAATCCTCAATATCCTCTTGTTCATAATCAACTCTTACACCCAATTCATCTGCTGTAAGTGTCTTAACTACTTCACCTGATTCATCAATAAAAGAAAGTTCGTACTCACTGGCACAATCGATTACAGCCTCATATGCTGACTTAGCTGATTTGAAAGAAGTTCCAACGCCATTTACAGAACTTCTAATATAGAAATGATTATTAAAGTAAATTCCAAACAAAATATAAATAATAACTACTGCTGCAATAACTGCTGCAATAACTACTACTTTGTTGTTGGTAGCTCCTAAATCTTTTACCTTAATATTCTTCTTTGATTTTCTGTAAGAATTCCTTTTCATAAAACAAACCCTCGTATAATAAAATACTCCAATAGCTTCTCTTCTATATTTCTCAATAAATTATCTACAGAATAAAGTCACGGTAAACGATTTTATTATACAAGGTCTGGAAAAATAAAATCAACTAAACTTTTCTATTTCATCAAGCCATAATTTGACACATATGTCAGAAACCATCCTCAAATCACCTCTTGGCGACAAACAAACCGAGCCAACCTTTGGTCCATCCGGCAAGCAGCTTCTCTTATATTGCTGTGAAAAGAATCTTCTATAAAAAGTTTTTTCCCATTTTATTATAGTTGCATCATCAAATTTTCCCGAAAATGCAAGCTTCGCAATTCTATATAATTTGGATGGTGTAACTCCGTAACGCATCAAATAATATAAAAAGAAATCTTGAAGCTCGTAAGGACCTACCAAGTCCTCAGTTTTCTGAGCAATTTTCCCATTCTCATCAGGTGGCAAGAGCTCAGGAGATACCGGTGTATCCAAAACATCATACAATACAGCCTTAAGTTCATCCTCTTCACAGGTATCAGCATAATACTCAACCAGATAACGAACGAGTGTCTTTGGAACACCGACATTTACACCATACATCGACATATGATCGCCATTATAGGTCGCCCACCCCAATGCAAGCTCAGACATATCGCCCGTTCCAATTACAAGTCCACCATGTTTATTTGCAAGATCCATCAAAATCAGCGTACGAGTTCTTGCCTGCCCATTTTCATATGTGACATCATGCTTTTCCATTGGCTGTTCAATATCCTTGAAATGACCTGTTACGGCATCAACAATTGAAATTTCTTTAAAGGTAACACCTAGTTTTTTAATCATCGAAACTGCATTATCATATGTCCTGTCAGTCGTTCCAAAGCCAGGCATAGTTACACCGATGATTCCTTTTCTATCAAGACCGAGCATATCAAAAGCACGAACTGTTACAAGAAGTGCAAGCGTCGAATCAAGACCACCTGAAATACCTATAACAGCAGCCTTTGTATTTATATGAGACAGACGTTTTTTCAAGCCCCTGCATTGAATATCAAGGATTTCCTCACATCTTTTATTACGCTTTGCAACATCTGATGGTACAAAAGGATGTGCATCAATATATCTGGTAATTACTGTATCAACAGGCTTGAGACTAAAGCTACTGAAATGATAGCCCTCACAGTTAATATCATAGGTGCTCATGCGCATACGCTTTTGATAAATTGCTACAACATCTATTTCACTATAAATAATGTCATGACTAAAAAGCTTACTCTCTGCAAGCAACGAGCCAGATTCTGCAATAATATTGTGTCCAGAATAAACTACATCTGTAGTTGACTCGCTATCAGATGCAGATGCGTAAATATATCCACAATAAAGTCTTGCTGATTGATCTAAAACAAGCTGTCTTCTATAGGCATTTTTACCAGTAAGCTCATCTGATGCAGACAGATTTAAAATAACTGTTGCCCCAGCCATTGCAAGAGCTGTACTTGGTGGATTAGGAGTCCACAAATCCTCGCAAAGCTCAACTCCCACCTTCAGATGCTTTACTGTATCACAGGTAAAAATCTGTTTTGCACCAAAAAAAGTCTTCTCGCCCGCAAAAAGAATCTCAACAGGCTCATCAAATCCCTTTGTAAACTGTCTAGCCTCGTAGAATTCCTGATAATTTGGCAAATGCTTTTTAGGCACCAATCCAAGAAGTCTTCCACCGCAGATGAGTGCAGCCACATTGTAAAGCTTGCCAAAATGCTCATAAGGAAGCCCCACAGCAATAAGCATATCGTAGGCACTGCTATATTTAATTAAATCCTCCAAAGCCTTCTCGCACGCTTCAAGTAAGCTCTCCTGAAAGAAAATATCTCTGCAGGAATAACCACATAAGCAAAGCTCAGGAAAAACTAAAATTTTTGAACCTTCCTTTGCTGCATCAGCAATTATGGCTTTAATTTTTTCTAAATTAGTAGAAACGTCTGCTACAAAAACCTCATTGGTAGCAGCAGCTACCTTGATAAATCCATCCTTCATATTATTTCCTTCTAAGCTTCTTTAACTCGTCCACTGAAAAATTATACGCTTTATTACAGAACTGACATCTAACCTCAACAGGCTTGTTATCTTCAATAATCGAATCCATATCCTCTTTACCAAGGGATGCCAGACTTCTTTCAACTCTTTCCTTTGAGCAGTCACATTTGTACGCCACTTCATAGGTTTCTTTTACATCAACATCAAAGCCTGCAAGAACTGTTTCAAGCATCTGCTCTGGTGTTTTTCCTGATTTAAGCATATCAGTAACAGTAGGAAGAACCTTGAGATTTTCTTCAAGCTGAGTAATAACCTCATCAGATGTAAAAGGCATAAGCTGAATAATAAAACCACCTGCGCAATCTACAGTATTGTCCTTTGACATAAGCACACCAAGACCTACTGACGATGGAATCTGTTCAGAAACTGCAAAATAGTAGGTCAAATCCTCTGCTATCTCACCAGTCTGAAGCTCAACAGTTCCAACGTATGGCTCCTTTAAGCCCATATCCTTGATTACACGCATAATACCAAGGTCAATCGCGCCGCCAACATCAAGCTTGCCATTCTTTGGTGGTAAATTTACTACAGGAACATTTGGAAAGCCCTTTACATTTCCCTTGCTGTTTGCAGTAACTGTTACACCCTTTAAAGGGCCACTTCCCTGAATCTGCAATGTTACAAGGTCATCATCACCCTTTAGCATAACACCCATCATTGAACCAGCAGTAAGCATACGACCTAAAGCTGCTGTAACAACAGGCGATGTCTGATGTGACTCTCTGGCAAACTCAACCATATCCTTTGACGAAATAGCAAATGCTCGAATCGAATCATTTGCCGCTGTAGCTCTTACTATATAATCCTTCATTTTGATACCTCTCTTACTATAAATAATAATCTATCGCATTCGCTGTCTGGCGTATTTAGAGTTGTCGCATCAAGAATTTCAAGCAACTTTAATCCACTCTTTTTAATAGCGTCTTCAACCTCTTCAACCAAAAATGCATGCTGAAGATGCTCCTCTTCAAATCTATCAAAGGTGCCATCCTCATTTTCTTCATAAAACGTCAGATAATATTCATTATCTCTAGTATTTACATCATAATCATTTTCCCAGATAAAGCTTCCATTTTCACGATTTTCAGCTATTGTCGAACAGCCCAGCTTTTCGTAGAAGTGCACTGTCTTCATATCAAAGATAAACAAGCCCTTCTCGTCAAGGTAGGTGTTTACTCCTTCAAAAACTTTAAGTAAATCCTCGCAATCCTCTAAATAATTCATGCTATCGCATACGCTTACCATTGCTCCTACTGTACCATAAAGCTCAATATCGCGCATATCCTGACACAAATACAAAATCCCATGAGAATCAGCATTATTGACAGCCTGCATAAGCATCTCATTTGATAAATCAATACCAATCATATCGTATCCCAGCTTTTTTAAACGCCTGGTCATCTGTCCCGTACCACAGCCAAGCTCACACACAACCTCTGATGGCAGCTTATATTTGTCAAAAAGTTTTTTGATATTTGATGCCCATTTATCATATGGAATATTATCCATATATCTGTCGTAAACAGCAGCAAAATTCATATATGAATCCATCTATTATACTTCCTTTGATAATAATCCTCGTAGCCTCTTTATTATAGAAAAATCATTCTGCAACGCCCCTACCTTCAATCGATTTTCTTCTGAGAAGCCTACAAGAATATCGTGATTTGCCTCCGAAAGATAGTCGATAATACCATCGATATCCGACTTAATGTTCTTTGGACATTTGATATAATGGCGCCTGCCAGCCGTAATATAAAGAGTATACGAAATAGAAAAATGATGCCACAAAAACTTATGCAGTGTCGAGTATTTATAAATCCAAACAATCTCATCGATTGGCACAATCGCCACACCATATTTGGAGGTTTCAATAAAGAAATGCTCCGTAATAAACATATCCTCAGTAGCAAGCTGTGGCAAAGTGACAAGCTCTTCCTCTGCCATCGCAAGTAATTCGTGTGCCTTGCCATATGAGCTTAATTTCAATACAGGTGGACTAATAACTGGAATAAGAATAAAAATCATATACGCAATCACTAAAAGAATTGCCAAACCACCTGAACCAATATACAAAATCTTAAACAGCCTATTGAAAAAGCCTACAGCATCCGGCTCATTAATTGAATATGCCGACACCGATGAAACAATTCCATCCTCGCTCCAGGATAAATCATTTGCCAGATTCGTAAGCAAAGTACGAGCCGCCTTGGAATTATTAAGAATCCGCCCTTTTACTGTGATATTGTTGATAACAGGAATTCCCTGCTCACAGGTATTCGGGTCCAGTAAAACAACAACACAATCAGATCCAATCATTGTGTAATAATAATATCCCTTTGTCGCATCCAGCCATTTATTGGTATATCCAGTAAAATATAAATCATGAAGTGTAAATCGTGCAAACAGCTCTTTATCCTCATACATATCTGCAAGCACTATCTCTTCTCCTTTATAGGTTTTAGGAAAAATCATTTCCTTTACCGGAAAAAGTACAGATATCAATACTAAAAAAAGCAAAAAAATCACTGGCGCAATAATTTTTGTCTTGTAATAATTTTTAATTGATCTTTGAATTAAATTCTCAAGATTTTCCATGCATATAATATCTTTCTACATTGTATTCTTAATTGATTTTATCGGATTTTGTATTCTTATTCAAACAAATATATAAATCACTTGAACTGATCAATAATAATTTGTACAGAAGTATTACCTCTATATGTATTTAATGAAGGCTGATAGATTATATCCATCTTTACCCCACTGGCATTTTTTGAAAACAAGCCCTCCATCGCAGACTTTGAATATTTTCTTTCAATCAGCTCTAGAAATTCATCAGCTTTTCTAAACAAAAGACCTGTCATAGTTCTATTATTTTCCATCAAAAGAGTAAGGCGTAAAAACTGATTATCGCCTCCCATATGGGCTGCTGCTATTATTTCAATATCCTTTAACGCAAAAACCGGTTTTGTATTTTTATTTCCAAAAGGTTCAAGCAGCTCTAATGACTCAACTAGTGGCTGAGAAATATAAGAAAGTGGCATCGCCATATCAATTCTGACAACCTCTTCCATATCTGATGCTGTCAAAGTACAATTTTCATTTAACCTTTGGCGTAAAAGCTCAATATTCTCAGTAGGAAGAGACACACCTGCCGCCATAGGATGACCGCCAAATTTTGTAAACAAATCTTTTACCTTTGTCAGCTCTTCAAACATATTGTAGGCTTCTATCGACCTGCCAGAGCCCTTTGCGCCTACTGCAGCATCCGTAAAAACAAGTGTGGGTCTAAAAAACTGCTCCTTGATTCGACCAGCAACAATCCCCGCCAGACTTTCATGCAACTCTGGAATATATATTACTAAAACCTTATCCTCGGACATATTTTCCTTCTCGATTATCTCAAGTGCCTGTTCAAGACCTGTCTGAGTCATGTTTTTTCTCTGTGAATTTATCTCCACCAATTCCTGTGCTTTAAATAAAGCCTTAGCCTCGTCCTCTTCCTGTAATAATTCAAGCGCATTCATAGCTGTATCAAGGCGTCCTGTGGCATTAAAGCAAGGTCCTAACACAAACCCCAAATGATAACAGCTTAGTTTATTCTCAAGCAGCGAATTACGAGCCAAAAGTGCATGAATACCTTTATTGGTGCTACTTTGTATTGCCTTTAAACCCTGATAAACAAGAGCTCTATTTTCGCCCACCAAAGGCATCACATCGCAAACACAGGCCATAGCAGCAAATTGTAGATAATACAAATAGTCAGACTCCTCAAAGCCTAGCATTTCAAAAAGTACATACGCAAACTTAAAAGCTACCTGTGCACCACAGATTTCCTTAAAAGGCGACATACAATCCTCAAGCTTGGGATCAACAATTGCATCTGCTGCCGGCAAAAGGTATTTTTTTCCTTCATCAGTATTTTCAAAGGGAATCTCATGATGGTCTGTCACCACATATGTCATCCCAAGCTTTTTAGCCAATTCACAAGCCTCTCTAGCCGCAATACCATTGTCACAGGTGATAATAAAATCTATTCCATCATCATATGCACTCTGCACCATTTCAGGATTTATTCCATATCCATCCTCAATTCTGTGTGGCACAACATAATCGACATTACCACCTGCTTTTTTAATACAATCACTTAAAATAAATGTCGACATAATTCCATCGACGTCATAATCACCAACAACACGGATATTTTTCTCTTCATCAATTGCGTCCATAATAAGCTCGCACGCCTTATCCATGTCCTTTAACAAATGTGGATCAAAAAAACTATCAAGCGATGGATGCAAGTATTCCTTCATTTCTTCAAGAGTACTCAGCCCTCTATTTACCATCAGCCTAACAACGACCTGGTCTACTCCAAGTGCCGCTCCCAAAGTCTTAAAATCTGCCTTTTTATTCATTAACATCCATTTACTCATATATTATTCTGTCCTTTATTTTCTTTTAGCAGTCTCAGTCCAGCCGAAGACTCACCGCCAGAGAATTGTTGGTCACGTAGTAATACATTTCTTTACCACAATCCTCAAATCTGAAAAAAGACTCAGCGCCAACGCGCCGAGCCTTAATAATCTTCAATTAAAATGCTTTTATGCCAAAGATGCTGTAATAATTGCCATTGAATATACTTCCTGAGCATTGCAGCCACGAGATAAATCGTTGATTGGTGCATTAAGTCCAAGAAGAATTGGTCCATAAGCATCAAAGCCACCAAGTCTTTGAGCAATCTTGTATCCGATATTTCCAGCATTAATGTCTGGGAAAATAAATGTATTTGCATGACCTGCAACAGCAGAATCAGGACACTTTGTCTTTGCAACTCTAGGAGAAACTGCAGCATCAAACTGAAGCTCACCATCTATTACAAGCTCAGGATACTTTTCCTTTGCCTTTGCACATGCTTCACGCATCTTGTCAACATCTTCACCCTTTCCAGAGCCAAGTGATGAATAGCTAAGCATTGCAACCTTTGGATCAATACCAAAAATCTTTGCACATGCTGCTGTCTCGCCAGCGATTTCAGCGAGCTCATCTGCATTTGGCTTGATATTAATTGCGCAATCACCCATTGCAAGAACTTCTCTATCGCCTGTAGCTGAGTTACGAACCATGATAAAGCATGAAGAAACGATGCTGTTACCTGGCTTTGTCTTAATGACCTGAAGTGCAGGTCTAACTGTATCAGCAGTTGAATATGTAGCACCACCTAAAAGTGCATCAGCAACGCCCATCTTTACAAGCATAGTTCCAAAATAATTAGCTGACTTACATGTAGCAGCAGCCTGCTCCATTGTAACGCCCTTGCTCTTACGAAGCTCGCAGAAAAGCTCACACATCTCATCAAATTTATCATAGTTATCAGGATCAATAATCTGTGCTCCACGAATATTGAAACCAGCATCCTCTGCAGCCTTCTTGATATCATCAGGATTTCCGATGAGAACTGGCTGTAAGAAATCAGAACCAAGTAAACGACTAGATGCCTCGATGATACGAGCATCTGTACCCTCTGTAAAAACGATTTTCTTTGGACTCTTCTTCAGAATCTCGATTAACTGACCAAATCCACCTGCCATGAAATTTTCCTCTTTTCTAAAAAATAAATGCAATTCAAAAGTGTTATGTAATCTCAACCACACAACAATACTAATATACACCTTTTACGAAAAAAATGTGCATGATTAAACTTTGTTCTTATTAAAATACTTTGCACGATATCCAGAGCTCTTATTTTCCTCTTTTTTCTGCTGCTGTTTACCCATATCCTCATTAAGAGATTCCAAAGTTTCCTGGATTAAATCCATTGCATAATCTTCATCATATTCCTTTAATTTTTCAATTGCCAAATTAATATTTTTTCTTGTCTGCGCAGGAATATCAAAATCTCTTAAGCCTACAAGCTTATCCTGTGCATCATGAAGCTTAAAGTTTGCAATATCATCCTGCGTATAAAGTAATCTTGCCGAAATTTCAGATAACGATATCGGTGGATATACATTTTTCGAACCATCATCCATATTCTGGTCTAATAATGTTAACACTCTATCAACAGCAGACTGTGCCTGCTCCAAATTTCCTGCCTCCAACTTCTTTTTTACCACACGCATACGCCCCGATACATCTTCATCAATCTGATATCTGAGCATTTCATCAGTCTTTGCAATAGCCGGCTTAACATTGCCATCATGGATGTTTCTGCTTATTTCTGAAACAGTAATATAAAGCTCATTTTGTTCCATCGGCAATACACCTAGCCGCTTGAACACTTGTTCGATACGAGCCTTCAAATCTGCCGGATCGAATGGCTTAGTAATATAATCCATAATTCCAAGCTGTGAACCTGCTATTACCGTCGCAGTATCCTTTTTGGCGGTCAAAAATACAACCGGAACGGTTACACCATTTTCCAGCGTACGTATTTCCTTTAATGTATCAACCCCATCCATAATCGGCATTTGCACATCAAGCAAAATCAGGTCTACCTTTTCACGATACAAATACTTAATTGCACGTCTGCCTGTAAGCATCGGAATAACTTCATATTTGTCCTTTAATTCCTGTTCAATTGTTGCCAAATTAACTGTGTTATCATCAACAGCCATTATTTTCATCTTGTCGAACATGATTAACCCCTCCTAGACAAATTATCTTGAAAGTTCCTGTAATAATTTTTCCAATAATTCTTCTGCTTTATCATCATCATATAACTTGAATTTCATACGTATATCAACGAGTTTTTCTTCTATATCATCATCAAGCTGGTACTTTAACAAATTATCTATCACATCTGCAGCTTCCTTTGATTTGAAATCCAAAGAAAGATTGTATGCCTCTTCAACCTGTCTTTTTAACTCATCATTTACCATACCAGCCAGTTTAACATCAATACCCGCGCCATTCTTTTCCTTCTGCTTTTCCAAGACACGCTTTGCCTCATTTAATACCTTTTGGTATTTTGAAATAAGCTGTGGATAATCCTGATCGATAAAATTAATATCAACATTCTCTGGGTCTTTACTTGCAAACTCATGCTTCTTGGCATTCTCAGATAAAATATTTGCCCCCATGTTAGCAGATGAGCTCTTCAAGCCATGAGTTAATATCTCATAATTCTTCCAATCCTTGTTTTCATAAGCATTTTTAATATCCTCAATCTTGCCCATTCCCTCATTGTAATACAATTCAAGAAGCTCAAGATATTCAGCCTGTGTACATCCATGGAGCTTAAAAGCACTTCTTACATCTACCTCTTCCATAAACAGCTCCGCGAGCTCATCCTCTGTGAATCCTGCTGGTGCAAGCACTTCATCGGTATACTCACGCTTTTCATCTGTAACGGCTCTCAACAATACCTGATGAAGCTTATTCTTCTCAATCGGTTTACTCAGGAAATCCTGAAAGCCATGCGACAAGAACATCTCGCGCATCTCTCCAAAAGCGTTTGCTGTTAGAGCAATTGAATATGTCTCAACGCCTATTCCATCATAGTATTCTTTGATAAGCTCAATTGCCTGAACACCATCCATTCCTGGCATCATGTGATCCATCATTATGACATCATAGTTCTTCTCTTTAACCATATTGCAGGCTTCTTCACCGGAGGCTGCAGTATCAATCTGAACCTTATACGGTTCAATAAGACCTCTCGCAACCATCAGGTTAACTTTATTATCATCTACAACTAATAATTTAACATCTGGTGCTGCAAACATCTTTGGTTCATCATCCATATCGTCTGTAACCTCCCTAATCTCAGAAATCGGCATAGCATTAACAACTGTCTGCGAAAGTCTAACAGTAAAAGTTGTACCCTCTCCATAAACAGAACTTACATCAACAACACCGCCCATCAATTCAACGAGCTGCTTTGTAATTGCAAGGCCTAATCCAGACCCTTCTTTATTTTTGTTTAATATCTTATCAACCTGTTCAAATTCTCCGAATACTCTCTTTAAATCCTCTCTTTTAATACCACATCCAGTATCACTAATCATAAAGGTCAACGCCACCTTATCTCCTCGCACAAGTCCAGAGACATCGAGCTGTACATATCCCTTATCTGTAAACTTCAAACCATTATTTATCAAATTAATGAGACATTGCTTGATTTTTCCATCATCACCATACAAAAGACTTGGCAAATTCTCATCCACATTGCACTTAAGCTGAAGACCCTGCTGAGCAGCAGGAATTGCCATAACCTTCATAGTATCGTCAATAAGAGTTTCAAGTGCATAATTGTTTTCCTGAAGCTCCATTTTTCCACTTTCAAGCTTTGAAATATCAAGTACATTATTTACCAGTCCAAGAAGAGAATTAGCCGCTTTTTTGATAGTTACCGCCATATCATAAACCTTACGACCACGGCTTTCCTCTATTATTAAATCAGAAAGACCCATAATCGCATTCATTGGAGTTCTAATCTCATGCGAGATATTTGCAAGAAACATCGTCTTAACCTGGCTGGCTTCATCTGCTCTTTTTTGCTCATTCTTTATCATATCCATAAGTGACAGAATTTCAGTCATGTCATTCAAAAGAATTGCATATCCATGAAAATTATTTGCATCATCTCTGATTTCAGATGCAGAAAGATAATACTTTCTCTCACCAATAGAAATCTCTGTCTCTTCGCCAAGCGTAAAATCTGGAAATTCAATATCCAAATTTTCAATTGGCATTCCTATACAATACCCGATTTCAGGAATTATCTTTTTTGCAGCTGAATTAAAATATAAAATTTCGCCATACTGATTTAACGAAATAACTCCACCCTTTATTGATTCAAGAGCGGTTTCTGCTGCCATCGCCACAACATCCACACCCTGATATTTCCATCTTGAAAATACTAAATACGCAAATATGATAGTTGCAAGTGCCATCATCACATTGTACTCTGGCACTAAAACGCCAAACTTATTCAATCCGAATACCAGCAATAACAATAAATATACAATCGACATCATCAAAAAGTCTCTTTTTCTTAAAAGATTTGAACTTTTTAATGCGTTGTAAAAAATCATAATAAGACATGAAACAAGCGGAAACAGCACTCCGATAAGAGCAAACAGAATATCCCATAAGCCAGCATTTGTATAGCAGAAAACACCCCAAGAAGTGCTACGCATCTCAATCTTGGAATAAAACATATGTATATATGGGTCCAAAAGAATAAACAAGGTAAAGAAGAAACCGCCGATTAATAAAAGAAGAGAAATCGGCAAAGGAATCTTTATCGAACACACATAAGCTGTCAATAGTAATAGTGCCATACAAAAAACAGACATTCCCATAATCTGTATAGCTCGACCAATAAGAGCCACCTGCAATACACCCTTTGCCAAATACTCTACGAGCATACCGATATTTGCAATAGAACATCCATAAATGATGTACTCCATCTGTCTTTGCTGAACCTTTATATCACGATTCAACAATACAAACATTGCAACAAAGCATATTGAAATTAGTAAGATTTGCATTGCAATAGAAATCAACACACCCATAAAAACGCCCCCATAGGAATTTTTCCTATTTCAAGTTTAAATATCCGTCTTTGTCAATTGTCGCCAATGGTGACATATTGTTTATTTCATCAAAAATCGATGGATTACTGCTTTTAGCAGGCTTCGTACAAGCACCGCTAGCCACAGTTGGAACAATCTGAATCGATTCAAGCCCATCTTCATTATATTTCAGTGCAACAGCGCCACCGCTTTTTACATTTTCATTAAAAATGAAATTCCCCAAACTGTAAAAAATCGGTTTTCCTTCATACATCTCAACAGGTTGCAAACAATGAGAATGCATCCCAACAACTGCATCCGCGCCTGCATCAACCAGGTCATGCCCTATCTGTGTCTGATGCGCCTCAAGCTCAATCGTATGCTCCACACCCCAGTGAACCATAACATACAAATAATCTACCTGTGGTCTTGCTGCTTTAACACACTCAATCAATTTGGAATCATCATAACAGGTAAATACGCCAGGCTGCACAGACTCAACATTCCAGCTTCCAAATGGAATAACTCTTGATGCTGCAAGAAAACCGTATTTCCTGCCCATCTCATCAGTCTTCACAACAAGTTTTGCAGAATCCTCCACATCCATTCCTGCGCCAGTATAGTCAATCATAGCATCATCAAAGGTTGCAAATGTATCCTTCAAAGCATCCCTGCCATAATCAATCGAATGATTATTTGCAAGCCCCGCTACATCAACGCCCATATCCTTCAGCACAGAAACATACTTTGGACCAACTCTAAATGTATATTGCTTATCTGCCGCCTTCTCACCTCTAGTAGAAAAGCAAAACTCGTTATTTATCATCAAAACGTCAGCATCCTGAAGCATCGACAAAAGCGACTCCTCCAAAATACCCTCTACGCCCTCACTATCATATCTTGCAAGCACAGCATCCGAAAGCTCCACATCGCCTGTAAATACAACAGTTGCGGTAGTATCAACTACCTCCTGAGGTTCCTCTTGCACTTCTACTTCTTGAACCACAGGCTTTTCTACACTTTCCTGTTCGACCACTTCTTCTTCAGCAAAAGCACCCTTTGCCCAATCAACAATTTGCAAGTCCCCCAAAGGACCATCTGCTCCAAAAAGGTACCAAACTACCGTCACAAGAAGTATAATAACAAGTATAACTTTTAAAACATTCAATAAAATCTTCATAATACTTAAATTTTAACAAATTTAATAAAAAAATTAAAGTATTCTGAAAACAAAGGAGAAACCATGAACACACTTCCAAAAGATCCAGTAATGCTCTTATCCGTTGTAAACACAGCACTCCGCGACAGCTACTCAACACTTACCGAACTTGCAAAAGCCTATGACATCAGCGAAAACGAAATCACTGACAAATTAAAACTCATAAACTACGAATACGACGCATCCACAAATCAATTCAAGTAAAAAGAAAGCCACCGCTAGCAATATACACATCTACGTATATTTTCTAACAGTGGCTCTATTTTTTCAATAGAATTCACAGAATGTTTAAGTCTGTTAAGTACTTTATTAAGTTCTACTTAATCTCAGATGTACAATGTGGGCATCTTGTTGCTGCAATCGCAATCTTCTCTTTACAATAAGGACACTCCTTTGTATCAGGGGTTGGCTCCTCATCCTTACTCTTACGAAACTTATTCATAGCCTTAATCATACAGAAAATTACAAACGCAATTACAACGAAATTAATCACTGCTGAAAGAAAAGCACCATACTTAAATGAAGCCGCATCCTCTCCAGTTCCAATCACAATCTTCAAAGCAGAAAAATCCAATCCACCTGTAACAATAGAAAGCACTGGCATAATAATATCATCCACAAGTGAAGTAACAATAGCCGTAAAAGCACCACCAATAATGATACCGACTGCCATATCAATCACATTGCCCCTACTAATAAACTCCTTAAATTCAACCAAAAACTTCTTCATTTATACATACCCCTTTTCAAAAATTTTACGCAGCCTGCCCCTTGCAAACCGCAAATCCTTTCCCATTCTAACAAACTGCCTTCTATAATACAATTACATTTTATTCTTTTGAAAAATTTTGCCCCACCCATCCACCTGCCCACCACCTTTGGTTCATTTTTTGGCGTCCACTAGGTTGTGGTCTATAATATGCTCTGGCTGGTTCTTATCTGTCCATACCCCTGCACTTGCAATTGTAAAATCCGTTAAGAAATCCAGCATAGCAAGTCCCACAGATATGAGTGTCTTATCCGCGGCTTCGACTAATTTTTTAAAATGTCCTTTTGGGGCGAACAGCTTCGTAGGGTGTGAGGGAATGGGGAAAGCTTGTGGACCTAGGCTGCCCTACTCTTATTTTCGCTCATACCGTTCACTAAGAAAATTCAAAAAGTCCTTTGCAAGTTTTTTCCCACCGTCTGAGAAGTTACATCGTGTGCCTGCTCAGCCTTCCGCTGCCGTCCATGGCAGCGGATGTGAAAAAACTAGCAAAGGACTTTTAGAATTTTCTAAGCTCACTTTAGAGCGAAAATAAGAG
>JAZLJM010000012.1:0-2031 GCA_045617805.1 Pseudobutyrivibrio sp. | reverse complement strand
CAAGACCGACCGTATTGACGCTGCAATAATTGCTCAGTACGGAATAGATTACTGGTTCAGACCTTGTCGTGAATCTGATATTGAATCTATACGAAGCGAACTCAAGCTTCTCGGTAATCAGTATCGCAGTTTTATGAAAGCCCGCCAGGAACGATGCCTTGCTTTATGTAACATTCTTGATCGTACTAATCCCGGAATTTATGGAACGATAGATGATTTTAGCCGTAATACTGGCAAAGATAAACTATGTGATTTTTCACATGACTTCTATCACAGTTCATGCATCACTAAATATTCTGAAAAGAAATTCGTTGAACGCTACAAATCCTGGACAGAGAAAAAGGGATACCGTTTTAGTGATACCGAAGCCCGCCAGCTTTATCAAATCGCTAAAGAAAGCATCCCTACTCTCGAGTCCACTGAAAGCACAAAACTGGTGGTTCAGCAGACAACAGAAACATTAAAAGAAGTTAATTCTTCTTTGTTTTCTATTTTAACTCGAATGAATGAATTAGCCAAGCAGACACCGGAATATGAAACTGTAATGGCCATGAAAGGAGTCGGTGCTTCAATAGGTCCCAGACTTATTGCAGAAATCGGAGACCCTCGAAGGTTCCATAGCGCCAAGGCATTAATTGCATATGCCGGAATAGATGCACCACCCTATCAATCTGGTAAATTCACTGGTACTGAGAGGCACATGTCTAAACGCGGTTCCAAAATCATGCGAAAGCTAGGCTTTGAAATAATGGATGCCATAAACAAGCATCAGCGTTCCTATGCTGGTGATCCTGTATGTGAATACTTTCTAAAAAAAAGAGCCGAGGGAAAACTGTATAAAGTTGCAATGTTTGCAGCATACAACAAGTTTCTCAGAATTTATCACTCAAGGGTATCGAGTTTATTAAACGAAGTAGAAATGTCAGCGTAATCTAACCCTAATAGTATAACCTTTTTCAAGGTCAGGTATTACTTGGCCTTTTTTGTCGTGCTTATAATTATTCCTATAGAAAAAGCAAAATTTTTTCAAAAAATGCTTGATTTCTATTAGCAGGTTTACTCACTCTCATACGTCTCAAACTGACCACTGAGCATCGTATAAAAGCCAAACCTTTCATAAAATGATTTTAAGCTTTCATCAAATATAACCGAAATCATGTAGATATGACTTTCTTTAAGATATTCAATCATCTTATTCATCAATTCAGAGCCTATACCCTTTCCCTGATATCCCGGCTTAACCATAAGATCCTGAATATATGCATCCGTAACCCCATTAGAAATACAATCTACAAATCCTATCAGTTCATTATCTTCAAATGCAGCAATATGATAGTAAGATGTCATCTTTGGATTAGAAAGTTCTTTTTCCATTCTATTCCAACCTACAGATTCTCTAAGCGAAGATAGCTGCTTTGCAGATACTTGCGAATTTATTTCGAATGTCATTTATACGACCTCCTTATGGAAATAAGAATTTTCTCAACCAGCTGCAAGATACACAACTATAGCTACAATATAATAGATGACACTTATTAGGTTTGACCACCCTCCGCATATAATCATATGTAATCCTTTCGGAAGCTTTCTAAGCAGTGGCAAAATCAGAAATAAAACTCCTGGTGAAAAAAGCGCAATCCATCTTGGAAGAACTGTAAATCCACTTACCAAAACAATCAAAATCACCAAAAATCCGACTCCTATTATAAAATAAGACACGGTATTAATTAATTTACAAAAAGCTATAACCTCTTCAAGTGCAGGCTTATCATCTAACTTGCCTAATCTGCCATAATATACCCAATGACTGTGAAAAGCTCCACCAATAATAATCCCTAAAGAGCCACAAAGAAAACCTAACCACCCCAGCCAACTGTAATCTGTCATCATTTTTACAATGTGATAATAACCGATGCAATATGCAAACGCAGAGATAGGACCAATCATAGCACCATAATATAATCTGCCTTTGCTGACATCTTTCATGATATTTATCACTGGCCACATTGTTCCATCTGTCTTGTAATCATC
>JAZLJM010000011.1:0-6509 GCA_045617805.1 Pseudobutyrivibrio sp. | reverse complement strand
AAAAAAATATGAGAAAAATTTTAAATCAGACCAAGAAGAAGTAAATATTACCACATACTTTTCAATCAAGAAAACCTCACAAACAGCGTATTTACGCAGTCTGCGAGGTTTTTACCTTTTCTCAACTGTCAAAGACAGGATTGTAAAGTCATATGCTTATTCAATGACACCATATATCCTCATGGATGAGCCAGAGCTTTCTGTTCAGGATGCTTTAAAGAAGTCTATGGCAATGACAAAGGGTCATAAGTGGGAGATGTTTGTATTTGATTTATCATTTATCGGATGGTTCCTTTTAGGTTGCATTACATGTGGTATTGTTGATATTTTCTATGCAGCACCTTACTATGTAATCGCTAGATCAGGTATCTATGATAACTTAAAGGCTATGGAGAATAGCTCTGTTGAGGCTTAATTCTCGGCTAGATAATTTCTAGGATTTTAATCAAATAATTTGTTGCAAATTTTTCCTCTACCAACTAGAGTTGGTAGAGGTTTTTTGTTATATTAGTACTATGAGATTTATAGGGATAACAGGTGGAGTGGGTGCTGGCAAAAGTACAGTGCTTTCACTCCTTGAAAAAAATTATAATTGCAAAGTGGTGCTTGCTGATGAGCTTGCTGCTTCACTCATGACCCCAGGTCATGATACATATGAGCGGGTAATCAGGCTGCATTGGGATAGAGATATTCTAAATCATGATGGCACGATTGACAGGGCGCAGATGGCAGCTTCCATGTACTCAAATGATGATTTGCGTGAACTGGTGAATTCTATTGTACACCCAGCGGTTGAGTTTGAAATACTAAATCAAGTATCAATAGCGAGAGAGGAACACAAGATAGAGTGTTTTTTCTTCGAAGCTGCATTGCTCATAGAGTGCGGATATGGTAGACTTGTAGATGAGCTTTGGTATATTTTTGCAACACCTGAGATTCGCCGCGTTCGATTAAAGGAGACACGCGGTTATTCTGATGTCAGAATTGACAGGATGTTTGAGAGCCAACGCTCAGATGAAGAATTTAGAGCACAGTGTCAGGTGGTAATAGATAATAGCGGGTCTACTGCCGAGACACTTACACAGATAAAAAATATTTTAGGGTAATTACTAAAGGGAGCAGAAATGGAAAAGAAAGATGTTGTTTTTGGCTTGGATATTGGTACTAGAAATGTAATTGGTACAGTTGGTTATCTTAAGGATGATGTTTTTCATGTCATGGCTCAGACAATTAAAGAGCATGACACGAGAGCTATGATTGACGGCCAGATTCATGATATTGGTAGAGTTGGTGCCACCTGTCAGGATGTAAAAGAAGAGCTCGAAGGGCTTTGTGATTTAAAGCTTGAAAATGTATGTATAGCAGCCGCTGGTCGTGTGCTTCGTACTATCACAACTCATGTTGAGCTGGAGTATGATGAGGAGACAGTAGTTTCTGGCGAGGACCTTCATACACTTGATATGATGGGTATTGATCAGGCTGGCAAAGAGCTTTCAAAGGATGAGGATGCCAAGTACAAGTTTTACTGTGTAGGATACTCTACTGTGAAGTATTATCTCAATGGTGATGTTTTTTCTTCAATAGTTGACCATAAGGCAGATAGTATTGCAGAGGATATTATTGTTACATTTTTGCCAGAGGATGTTGTAGATGGACTTTATTCAGCAGTTGGAAAGGCTGATCTTTCTGTTGCTAATCTCACTCTCGAGCCTATTGCAGCTATCAATGTGGCGATTCCACAGAATTTCAGAATGCTTAATATTGCGCTTATTGATGTGGGTGCTGGTACATCCGATATCTGTGTCACAAGAGATGGCAGTATCATTGCCTATGGTATGATTCCTATGGCCGGTGATGAGCTTACCGAATCCTTGGTTCATGAATTTTTGGTAGATTTTGCTACAGCAGAGGAAATCAAGCGTGCTTCTACATTAGGCAAGGATGTTACCTATGAGGATATCATGGGTATTTCACATACAATTTCAGCAAAGGATGTCTGGAAGCTAACAGACCCTGTAATGGAAAAAATTGCAACAGCAGTTGCTGATAAAATTCAGGAGTTAAATGGTGGGCAGTCAGTTTCGGCAGCCTTCGTCGTAGGCGGTGGCGGTAAGGTGCATGGTTTCACACAGGCTCTTGCTAAGAAGCTTGATATTGTTCCTGAACGTGTTGCTCTTCGTGGTGAAGAGGTTATGAAGGATATCATTTTTGACCAGAAGGATATTGTAAAGGATTCGCTTCTCGTCACTCCAATTGGTATCTGCATGAATTATTATGAGACAAAGAACAACTTCATTATGGTTCATTTTAATGGCGAGATGATGAAGCTTTATGATAATGGACAGCTTACAATTGTAGATGCAGCTATGCAGGCAGGCTTTTCTGCTGAGGAGCTTTTCCCTAAGCGCGGAAAGGAAATTCATTTTACAGTAAATGGTGTATCGCGTATGCTCAGAGGAACTGAGGGCGAGAGCGCTGTTGTTACTATGAATGGCAAGCCTTGCGGTATCAATACAAGACTTGAGTTCAATTGCGATATAGAGATGACGCCATCTACTACAGGCGGTGCAGCTAAGGGCACAATTGCTGATTTGGCAGAGTACACCACAGCATACTTATATTTTAATGTATGCTCACATCGTGTAAAATGTCCTAAGTTTGTCGAAGTAAACGGTTCCATGGAACCTTCTACATACACTATCAAAGAAGGCGATGTGATTGAGACTCGTGATTACTACACAGTAGGTCAGCTCGCTGAATTTATGGATGTTACAATTGACGATAGATATGAGATTCTTGTAAATCATCGCCGCTCGACAGAGGATAGTCTTGTATACGAGAATTTCTCAGTAGATTGGACTACTACTGTTGGAATTGCCTCTAGCGCAGATTACTATGTAGATGATGAAGAGGGATTGCCAGAGGATTACGAAGCACCTGAATCTGAAGCCACAGATGATTTTGTAAAGGATGCCTATACCAATATCAAAAAAGAAGTCCTCGAGATGCCTGTAAAGGTAAACGGAAAGGATATGGTATTAACTGGCAAAAAGGAATACATTTTTGCAGATATCTTTAATCTAATCGAATTTGATCCACATGCAGGTAATGGTCGTTCGGTAGTTACCCGCATCAATGGAGATAAATGTGGATATGCATCTGCACTTCATGCAAATGACGAGGTCGAAGTATTCTGGCAGGAAAGATAATAGCTGGAGTTTAGATTTTCTTGGTGGGAAAGAAAATGTGTGAAGTTTAGAATTTTTTGACGAGAAAAGATAAAATGTGGAGTCTAAATTTTCTTGGCAGAAAAGAAAATATGTGAAGATCAAATTTCTGGAAGAAAAGATAATATATAATTTTGAATATTTTTTGGAAGTAGTTTTATGGATTTTTTTAGTGTAGCAAGTGGTAGTAGCGGGAATTGTATTTGTGTAGGTGATGATACCACACATGTAATGATTGATGCAGGTATTTCGGGCAAGCGAATAGAAAATGGCTTGAATACTTATGACTATACCACTTCCGATATGGCAGGACTTCTTGTGACGCATGAGCACAGTGATCATGTACAAGGGCTTGGTGTTATCTCGCGCAGATATCATTTGCCAATTTATGCTACTGCAGGTACAATAACGGCACTTCGTGGAATGAGTAGCCTTGGCAAAATAGATGATACGCTTTTTCATGTCATCAGACCAGATGAGCCATTTTCTATAGGAAGTCTTCAAATTGAGCCTTTTTCGACAAGTCATGACGCAGCGGATTCAGTAGCGTATAGAGTAACAAATGGCAAATCAAAGGTTGCGGTATGTACAGACTTGGGTTATTATGATGACTATATTGTTGAAAAACTGACGGATTTGGATGCTTTACTTCTTGAAGCAAACCATGATGTTCATATGCTTGAGGTAGGTAGCTATCCATTTTCTTTAAAAAGAAGAATCCTATCTGACTTGGGGCATCTTTCTAATGAGACTTGTGGAAAGCTTTTAAGCCAGATTTTACACGACAATATAAAACACATTTTTTTAGGTCACTTATCTTTAGAGAACAATTATGAGCAGTTAGCTTATGAAACTGTTCGCCTAGAGGTTTCTATGGACAAATCAACTCCTTATAAGGGGAGCGATTTTAACATTTCAGTAGCTCACAGAGACCGTGTTTCTGAGAGAATTGTAGTTTAGCAATTATTGGGTGGGAACAAATCAAAGGAGTATCAAAATGGAACAGAACAAAGTAATTATTTCAGTAGTTGGTAAAGATACAGTTGGTATCATTGCAAAGATTTGTACTTATCTTGCTGATAGTAAAGTTAATGTACTCGATATTTCTCAGACAATTGTATCAGGCTTTTTCAACATGGTTATGATTGTTGATATTAAGACAGGTACAAAGTCTTTTGGAGACATCCAGAGCGATCTTAACAAGCTCGGTGAGGAAATTGGTGTTGAAATTAAAGCTCAGAAGGAAGAAATCTTCGAGAAGATGCATAGATTATAGGAGATAAAGATGGTTAGTTTTAATGAAGTAAACGAAACTAATAAGATGGTCTCTGAGCAGACTTTAGATGTTCGTACCATCACTATTGGTATTAGCTTATTAGAGTGTATTACCTCTGATTTGGACCAGTTAAACAAAAATGTATACAACAGAATCACTACTGTTGCAAAGGATTTAGCAAAGACGGCTGAAGAAATTGAGCGCGACTATGGTATTCCTATTGTAAACAAGCGTATTTCTGTTACTCCAATAGCTCTAATTGGTGGTTCAGCCTGCAAAAAGCCTGAGGATTTTGTTACTTTGGCACATACCTTGGATAAGGCGGCTGCAACAGTTGGAGCAAATCTTATCGGTGGTTATTCAGCTCTTGTATCAAAGGGCATGACAACAGCAGATGAGATGCTTATTCGTTCTATCCCTATGGCACTTGGCGCTACAGAGCGTGTATGTAGTTCAGTAAATCTTGCTTCTACAAAGACAGGTATCAATATGGACGCTGTAAAGCTCATGGGTGAAATCCTTCGTGAGGTTGCAGAGCAGTCTGCTGATAGAGATTCTGTAGATTGTATGAAGCTTGTAGTATTTTGTAATGCTCCTGATGATAACCCATTTATGGCTGGTGCTTTTCATGGTGTTACAGAAGCTGATGCAATTATTAATGTAGGTGTTTCTGGTCCTGGTGTTGTTAAGACAGCGCTCGAGTCAGTTCGCGGAGAGAACTTTGAGGTTCTTTGCGAGACTATCAAAAAGACAGCCTTTAAGGTTACTCGTGTAGGACAGCTTGTTGCTCAGGAAGCATCAAAGCGTCTTGGTATTCCATTTGGTATTATTGATTTATCCCTTGCACCAACACCAGCTATTGGTGATTCGGTAGCAGATATTCTTTGTGAAATCGGTCTTGAATATGCCGGTGCGCCTGGTACTACAGCAGCACTTGCAATGCTCAACGATCAGGTTAAAAAGGGCGGTGTTATGGCAAGCTCTTACGTAGGTGGCCTTTCAGGTGCTTTTATTCCTGTTTCTGAGGATCAGGGTATGATAAATTCTGTTGAAGCAGGTGCAATCACACTTGAAAAGCTCGAAGCAATGACATGTGTATGCTCAGTTGGTCTTGATATGATTGCTATCCCAGGTGACACACCAGCTACTACTATTTCTGGTATGATCGCTGATGAAATGGCTCTTGGTATGGTAAATCAGAAGACAACAGCTTGTCGTCTTATCCCAGTTATCGGAAAGGGTGTTGGCGAAAAGGTTGAATTCGGTGGACTTTTCGGATATGCACCAATTATGCCAGTTAATAAGTTCTCATGCGCAGATTTCATTAACCGTGGCGGACGCATTCCAGCACCAATTCATTCATTTAAAAACTAGGTCATTGATTCCAAAAATATCTGCTCGATTTAGGGGGAAGCATGAAAAAGTTTTATTTTTGTAGCTTGATATGTGTTTTATCAATTTCGCTTTTTACAGCATGCGGTTCTACAAAGCCCGACTATGAAAAGGATGTAGTGGCTGTTTTATCCTTTACAGACGAAATCAAGGCTACGGACATTGAGGACACAAAAGCATATGGCCAAGCTATTGAAACATCTCTTTCAAAGCTTGATATGCAAACGAAGGAAGGCAAAAAACTCAAAAAGGATTTTGCCAAGATGGGCGAAATAATGACCAGCATGAGCGATGCTATGGATAACAATGAGTTTGATGAAGTAGAGAATCAGTCAGAAGAACTCGATAAATTAAAAGTGAAAATTCAAGAGGATTCAGAAAAGCTAGGAAAGGCCGCAGAAAAAACTGGCGTTTCAAAGCAAATTCTTGAAGTAATTGGACAATAAATTTTTAGCTCCTTGTTTCAAGGAGCTTTTTTTACTTTATAGCTTCCTGTATGATTCAAAGTGAAAAGAAGCTGTAAGTTGATTTTACAAAAATAGATACCTTGGTTAAACTGTCATTGCTGACCGGGCAGTTAGCAAATAACAGAGAAAGAAAGGTATCTACAAATG
>JAZLJM010000010.1:0-35565 GCA_045617805.1 Pseudobutyrivibrio sp. | reverse complement strand
GTTTCTGGTTTGTTTCTATTTTCTTTGACATATATACCTCATTTCTACTGCGGATAAGAGGCAATATGTAGAATACACGCTTTTATACCGGAGTGTAAGACTAAATTCAACCAGAAGTGGAATTTACTTTTTTATTTAACAGCTTTCAAATTTTTCTTAAATTATCCTTGCGTATAAAGGCATAATCTGCTAGACTATGTCTTGCGCCGGCTTGTCGGAATTGGCAGACGAGGCAGACTCAAAATCTGTTGGTGGCAACATCGTGCGGGTTCAAGTCCCGCAGCCGGCATAAATATTTGCTCTCAAATTTTTTGACTTGTTAATACGAGTCAGGAGGTTTGGGAGCTTTTTGTTTGTGAGTGCATGTAAATTCTTCTGAAGTTTTCTTAGCTTTTACCATCGTAATATTTACAAATCAAGGGGGTTAGAGCAAAACTGTAAATTTATTTAGGAAAAATATTTACAGAAATCCGCCAGAATGGAGATATTGTAAATTGTTCCCAAGTTTTCCTGGCTCCCACCATCGTAATATTTACAAATCATAGGAGTAAGAGCAAAACTGTAAATTTATTTAGAAAATAAATTTACAGAAAGTCGCTAGGATAGACATATTGTAAATTCTTTCAAAGTTCTCCCTGCTTCCATCATCGTATTATTTTTCTAGTAGAGTAGTAATAAAAATATTCACAAATATTTTGTGATTTTTCATACAATATCTGCCCAAAGTCCTCTTAATTTAACACTTTCAACACATTGCTTTGCTAGTATGAAAAAAGAAATATTCTAGGCATTTTTGTTGCGCCTATTTAAAGAAATATATAAGAAGGACTTGCTTATGTCTAAAGTGGTTTCATTATGTATGAGCTTTTTACTTGTATTTACATCCTTCAATTTGCCAGCATTGGCAGAAGGAGTAGATTCGCCTGAAAAGAACATCATAGCAATTTGTGAATTAGATGCAGATGTTGCAAATCAAGTGGTTGAAAAAAATGCCACTCTTGATGCAATTAATTTGCCTGAAAGCTTGGATGTTACAGTAAGCTATCAGATTCAAAAAGATATAGCAGAGGAAGATTTACTTCCTGTTGCTGGTGTATGTGAAGAGGTTGTCGGAGAGCTTGAAGATTTAGAAGCAGAGGACACAGAAAAGTCAGATGAAACTCAGCCTGGACAACCAGAGGAAGGTTCAGATGGAGTTGAACCTGAACAACCAGGCGTGGCACCAACTGAAACGGAGCCAGAGTCATCAAAAGAAGAACCAGCAACATCACAAACTGGTAATGATGAAAATGGTCAACCAGCTCCTGATAGTCAGGAAAATGTACAATCATCTGAGCCAGCATCAACTCAATCAGAGTCAGAAGGTGCTACGGAACCATCTGAACCATCAGCTAGTGAACCGGTTGCTAAAAATATTTTAAGCAATATTTTATCTGCTGTAGCTCCAATCCAAGCCTGTGCAGCAGAGCTTCCAGAGGAAGAGAGCACAGAGGATGAAGGCTCTGATAATGGTTCAAGTGGAAGTGGGGATTCGAAAGAAGCAGCAAATGTTAATCAAGCTACAAAGTCTGATGAAGCAGCAAATGCAAATCAAGCAGTAAACTCTGGCGAAGCAGCAAATGCAAATCAAGCAGCAATTTCTGGTGAAGCAGAGAATTCTAATGGAAACGAGAACTTAGGCGAAGCAGAGGGTTTAAATGAACTTGAGAAATCTCCTAAAGATAATTTTGATGAATCAGTAAATGCTTTAGAAGGAACATTATTTGAAGAAATTACCGAGGTAGTATCAGTTCCTGTCGTATGGTCACTTGATGAAGAAAAAAGTTCAAAGGATAGATTCGAAGAGTTAGAACCAGGTGAAGAATACATTTTTGTTCCTGAGATTACTACTAGTGAATACGGTATTGCTGCCAATCTTGAGCTTCCAACAATTACTGTAACAGTTGCTGGTAAAAAAGTTGGATTTGAGCAGTCAGTAGAAATTGATGGCGTAATTATTACAGTTACTGCTGAAGAAGGTGTATTTCCTGAAGGTGCAACCCTTTGCGTAAGAAAGGCTACAAAGCAGGAAGAAAAAAATGTTGAAGATGCTATCGAAGATGTTAGAGAAGATAAAGAGTATGTTTATCTTTCAAATACATACGATATTTCGATATTAGATAAAGATGGAAATGAGATAGAGCCTGATACGACAAAAGGCTCTGTTTGGGTTACCTTTAAAATGGCAGAAATTACAAACAAGAATTTTGAACCAAAGGTTTATCATACAGAGCAAACTGTTCAAGGTCTCAGTGCAGAGTATTTAGAGAGTGTAGATGCTGCAGCTATAGGTCAAGGCTCAGAAACACCAAAGGAAGAAAATGATGAAATTACTGTAGGAACTGATGGCTTCTCATACTATACAGTTGAGTTTACCTACAATGAACTTCAATATGTACTTCCAGGTGACGAGAAAGTTGCACTTACTACTATTCTTGATGCTGTGGGCATCGAGGTGAATGGTGAGATTAGTGAGGTTGTTGGAAGTAATGATGAGTTGTTTAAGTCTGTCAAAGAGGATGATGTTTGGTATATCGAAGCACTAGAGGCTTTCAGCAGCAAAGAGTGGCTGAAGGTTACAATTGGCGGAGTTGAGTATGAGATTACTGTAACGGATGACCAGCAGGTTACTACCTGGACAGATCTTCAAAATGCATTAAGTGGAACAAATGGAACGATTACGCTTGGTGATAACATTAATGCGACCACTGGTAATACAACATTGGTAGTTAGTGGAACAAAGACACTTGATTTGAATGGTTATATTATTGATGGAAAAATTGATGGTTCAAGTGATGTTGGTAGCGTTATCAAGGTGAGTGAAAATGCAAAAATGACCTTAGTGGATAGCAGAGCAACTAATTTACATACAGGCGGATATTCTAGTTTTCCTGCGGGAGGTATTATTACTGGAGGTTATTCGACTGTTGGTACTTGGACGCTTGATGATGAGAATAAACTCGGTGGTGGCGTGTATGTTGATAAGGGCGAGTTTATTATGTCTGGCGGTACAATTATGAAGAATACCGGGTATAATGGTGGTGGATTGTACATAAATGAAGGTACATTTACTATGAATGGTGGTGCGATTAAGGAAAATTATGCAGCATCCTATGATGGTGGAGGTGTGTATTGTAATCAGAGTAATGCTACTATTACAGGCGGCATTATTTCGGGAAATTCTGCAAACCGAAATGCGGGGGGCATATATTGCGTTGGTAAAAAATTTAATATGTCCGGTGGAGAAGTATCAAACAATAAGTCTAATAGCTATGCAGGTGGTGTAGACTTGAATGACGTTGAATTCAACATGAGTGGTGAAAGCGCTATATCTGAAAATGTAGCTGTGGGACAAGGTGGAGGCGTTCGCATAACTGGTACGAGCAAAGATACGAGCAATTTTACTATGACTGGAAATAGTAAGCTTACTAGGAATAAGAGTGGGGGATATGGTGGTGGCGTATGTGTTGATAAAGGTACATTTATTATGAAAGATAATAGTACTATTGCATATAACACAACACATACTACTGGAAGTGCTGCTAGTTCTGGCGGCGGTGTACAGGTTGCTATTAATGGTGCATTTAAGATGATTAGCGGAAGTATAGACCATAATACTGCATACAATGAAGATATTTCAAAATGTTTGGGTGGAGGCGTAACTGTTCTTGGTACGATTACTCTTGGTGGAACTGCAAAAATCACTGATAATGTGATTGGTGGTACAGTTGATGCAGGCATATTGACAGGTGGAACAAAGTGTAATGTCTATTTAATGAACAACAAGACTATAAAACTTGAATCACCAAAGAGCGGTATGAGTATCGGTGTGACGATGATACCTACTTCTACTTCGGTTGTTTTTACCACTGATCCAGCAGATGGATATATAGGTTATTTTAATGCTGATGATAACGAACATTATAAAGTTGTTTATGATACATATAAAAAACTTATGCTGAAAAGTGCTACACCATCTGCAGTGGTTACTGCACCTACAGTTGTTTCTGATTGGACATACGATGGTGTTAATCACGATCTTCTGAATTCATTAGGTGAAGCATCAAACGGAACCATGAATTATGCTATTGGAGATAGCAGTACAACAGCACCGACTACAGGCTGGTCTACATCAGTTCCGACAGGAAAGAATGCAGGAACATATTATGTATGGTATAAGTGTGTGGGGGACGAGGATTATTCAGATACAAATCCAGTATGTTTAACTGTAGTATGTAACCAAAAGGTTGTTAGTGTTTCTGGCGGTATTACAGCAGCAAATCGTGCATATGTAAAAGATAATTGTACAGTTACACTTATAACAAAAAATGCAATATTTGATGGAAAAGTTGCTGGTGATAATCTGTCAGTAACAGCAACTGGTACTATGGATGATGACAGCATCGGTGAGGATAAGACTGTTAGAATATCGAATATGACATTGACAGGAACGAGTAAAGATAATTATTCGCTTGATATATTAGACTCGCAGTTAACTACTACAGTAACGATTACTAAACCAGTTCCTCCACAGCCAAGTCCTTCGCATCATTCGGACTCAAAGCCTACATCGCAAGGAACAACGCCAGTTGCACCACAAGTTGTATATGCAGAGAATGGCATGGTAATTAGTAATTATGATGCAAATAATACAACAGGCACGGAGCCATTACCATTTACTACAGGTGATGGAACAAATAATGGCTGGCAGTTAATTACAGAGTCCTTGGATGATTATGTGGCTCAGTTTACAAATAAGCCGGTAGGAGCACTTAGCGTCACTATGAACGGTGCAGCAACCGTAGATACAAACCTAATCACAGCAGCGCATGAAAAGAAGACTCCGCTACTATTTGTTCTCGATGATGGCGTAAGTGTTGGAATTCCAAGAACAAATAATGTTATTGGTCAGGAGCTTAAGGCAGGTCAAACACCATACTTTAAGATTAGCGCAATGACAACAGCGGATGTATCAAAGAGCAACAAGCCAAACGCAGGCTTGAATCCAAGAGACATAGTAGCAATCGGTGGTAATCAAAATACACCAGTTGTCTACATACAGTGTTCAAACAAGAAGCTGGGTAAAAATAAGTACATCACAATCACCTTTGATGCTGCAACGATAGGCTACAAGAATGGCGAGAATGTTTACTTGTACTCAGGAACTGAAGCAATTGGTATTTCGATGTACAAGAAGGGCAAGGTTGGAAGAAATGGTCTTGTAACCTTTACCGTACCGATGACAAGTAACTATTGGACAATCGGAAATCAAAATCTGCGAAATAAGCTTCTTCATAATTTATCAGCATTAGTACGATAAGCGAAATTTAATGGCGGAACCTGAGTGTGGGTTCCGCCATTAGTGTGATAAAAGAAATAAATCCTGATGTGGGTTCCGCCATTATTTTAATGCAAGCCAAAGTACACATGAGCGTGTAATTTGCTCCGTCCTCGGTGAGTGTGCTCCGTCCCTAGTGTTGAGAAACTAGTTGTGTTAGAATGAAATATAGGTTAAAGTTTTTTAACAATCCTGACATAATTGACAGTATTTTTGTTGAAAAATATAATGATTTTAGATAGAAGTTTTTTCTTTTATGAAGAGGTAAATACTTTATGGGAACATATTTTAATCCAAACAATGGAAGTTATACAAAAGATAGAAATTACAAAATTTATATAGATAAAACAGGTTTGTTAGAGTATTTGAATCAGCAGCTTAATACGCCAAAGAATTGTATTGCTCTCAGCCATGCCAGACGCTTTGGCAAGTCGCACGCTGCGGGTATGATTGATGCCTACTATAGTCGTGGCTGTGATTCATCGAATCTTTTTGATGATACTGTTATTGCAAAAAGTGCTGATTATCGTAAGTATATGAATCAATACAATGTGATTCATATTGATGTGTCATCATTTTGGGATTCTTATAAGGATAATATCGTAGAGAAGATAATTGAGTATATTGTTGATGATATAAGAGAAGAATATCCCGAAGATATTGATTATTCAAAGATGATAAATCGAGTTTTAATGTCTGTTTATCAGAAGACAAATATTCCTTTCGTAATCATCATTGATGAGTGGGATTGTGTAATCCGAAACAGCGAAAACAGTGACCTGGTGCATGGATATCTTCAATTTTTGCATTCTCTTTTTAAATCTGAAGAGTCGAAGTCATTTTTAGCTCTTGCGTACATAACAGGTATTTTGCCTATTAAGAAGATTAAGGATGAATCTGCACTCAATAACTTTGCAGAATATACGATGTTAGATTCGTATCCAATCACAGAGTATTACGGCTTTACTGAGGATGAAGTAAAAATGCTTTGTGAAAAATATAACATGGATTATGACACCATGAAGACTTGGTACAATGGTTATTTGATAGATGGTCTACACATGTATAATCCAAATTCAATTAGTATGGCGATGGAACGACAAAGAGTGGATTCTTACTGGAAAAACACATCGTCCTTTGCATCGATAAATACCTTCATCACGATGAACTACGAAGGTTTAAAGGATGATATTGTCTCAATGCTTGGTGGAGACAAGGTTTATGTTGATACATATACATTCCAAAATGATTTTTCTACAGTAGGATCAAAGGACGAAGCACTTACAGCTTTGATTCATCTCGGTTATCTTGGATATGACGCTGAAGACATGAGTGCATTTATTCCTAATTATGAAGTTAAGGCGGCTTTTAATGCGGCATTGAAAACGGGTAGCTGGAAAGATATTAGCAAGACCATTTCAAGATGTGACGAGCTTCTTAGAGCAACAATTGCGATGGATGAACAAAAGGTTGCTGAAATAATCGAGCTTGCTCATGACACCTATACTTCAGTCCTAAAATACAATGACGAGAATTCGCTTAGCTGCGTACTTACAATGGCATACTTCACAGCACCTGCCTACTATAATATGATTAGAGAGTTCCCGGCAGGCAAAGGCTTTGCAGATTTTGTATTTATCCCAAGGGCAAATGCAGGCTCGCGTCCAGCATTTGTTGTAGAGCTAAAGTACAACAAGGATGCCGATACTGCTATTAAGCAGATAAAAGAAAAGCGATATCATGGAGCCTTAGAAGGGTATTCTGATAGAGTGATTTTGGTTGGAATTAATTATGATGCAAGTGGTTCAGATGATAAGCATCATACTTGCGTAATTGAAGAGATGAATTAATTGGATTTTATGGCGGAACCAAGCTTTTGGTTCCGCTGTTTTTTATATGGTGCGTCAAATTGAAGCTTGATTATGCGTGTGGTATTCGTGCACTATCTTCATATTTACAAAACAGGTGGTTTTAAGCTGATTTGTAAATTTTTTTGATGAAAATATTTACAGAAATCCTCCAGGAAAGTGATATTGTAAATTCTTCTGAAGTTTTCTTAGCTCATACCATCGTACTATTTACAAATCAAGTGAGTCTGAGTAAAACTGTAAATTTATTTAGGGAATATATTTACAGAAATCCTCTAGGAAAGCGATATTGTAAATTGTTACGAAGTTCTTCTGGCTCCCACCATCGTAAAATTTACAAATCAAGGGAGTCTGAGCAAAACTGTAAATTTATTTAGGAAATATATTTACAGAAATCCGCCAGGAAAGCGATATTGTAAATTGTTACGAAGTTCTTCTGGCTCCCACCATCGTACTATTTACAAATCAAGGGAGTCTGAGCAAAACTGTAAATTTATTTACAAATAAAATTTACAGAAATCCGCCAGAATACATAAATTGTAAATTGTCTCCAAGTTATCCCCGCACGCACCATCGTATTATTCCCCAAAACAAGTAATCATAGAGAAAAGGAAAACAGAAATAAGTGTAAGCAGTGTGAAAAAATAGTATTTGATATATTGTTGATAATATACCCAAGAAATATACACGATTTTCTGTTATAATTTTAATAAGTATAACAACTGCAACGTTTTTTCTTGTCGTTTTGAAATTGTATTCTTAGAAAAAAATTGTGTATACTTGTCTAGTTATTCAAGAAACGTTGTACTAGGTGGCTTTATGGTTTAATATTAGGAGGTGCTTTTATGCTAGAAGTAGGTATGAAGGGAACTGGAGAAGACGAAGTAACTGTTGCAAATACTGCAAAGGCTTTTAGAAGTGGTGCCTTAGAGGTTTATTCCACACCGGCTATGATTAGCTTGATGGAAGAGGTCTGCTGGAAGATGGTTCAGAAGAATCTTGAGCCAGGTCAGGGCTCTGTGGGAACCAGGCTTGATATTGAACATGTTTCTGCATCGCCAGTTGGGATGAAGATTACATGTGAAGCGACTTTGGTTGCTATTGAGAAGCGCAAGCTTACTTTTGAAGTGGTTTGCCGTGATTCCAAGGGTGTAATTGGTAAAGGAATTCATGAGAGATTTATTGTTACCAAGGAGAGCTTTATGGAAAAGGCCGAAGGCAAGTTGAAATAGGAGCAACATAGGAATTAGTGCATATTTTTTTTTGATTTCAAAGAAATTATTGTTTGAATATCAAAGAATATTAGTTATATTTTTTAGGAGCAATTATATATGAATTTATTAATTAAAAATGGTCGTGTGTTAAATCCACCTACAGGAGTTGATGCTGTATGTGATGTTAGGGTAAAGGATGATGTCATCGTAGAGATGGCGCCGAATCTTGAAGCTGCAGCAGGTGAGGAAGTAATTGATGCAGACGGCCGTTTTGTTATGCCTGGATTTATTGATTTGCATGTGCATTTCAGAGATCCTGGACTTACTGCAAAAGAAGATATTGAAACTGGCTCAAAGGCAGCAGCAAGAGGTGGCTTTACAACTGTGCTTGCTATGCCAAATACAAAGCCTGTAGCAGATAATCCTGAGATTATCAATTATGTTCATGATAAAGCCAAGGCTGTTGGCCTTACCAGAGTTCTTCAGGTTGGCTCTGTTACAAAGGGAATGGACGGCGCAGAGGTTTCTGATATCGAGGGCATGATAAAGGCTGGAATTCCTGCTATTTCCGAGGATGGGAAATCAGTTATGAATTCTGAGGTTTATCGCGAGGCTATGATACTTGCTGCAAAAAACAATATCCCTGTTTTGGCACATTGCGAGGACATCAATTTGGTTCATGGCGGTGTTATGAATATGGGTGCAAAATCAGATGAGCTTGGCGAAAAGGGAATCAGCAATGCAGTTGAAAATATAATCGAAGTTCGTGATGCAATGCTTGCCGAAGAGACAGGTGCAACACTTCATCTTTGTCACTGTTCTACAAAGGAATCTTATGATATCATCAAACAGGCAAAAGCTAGAGGCGTAAAGATTACTGGTGAGGTATGCCCACATCACTTTACTCTCTGTGAGGAGGATATTGTTTCTGGTGATGGCAACTACAAGATGAATCCACCACTTCGTGGCAAGGAAGATATGGCAATGCTCAGAAGAGGGCTTGCTGAGGGCGTGTTTGAGGTTATTTCTACAGACCACGCACCACACACAGCCGAAGAAAAATCAAAGGGCTTCGCTTCACCATTTGGAATTGTAGGTCTTGAGACATCTGCTTCGCTTACCTATAGTGAGCTTGTTTTGTCTGGCCTTATCAGCCCATTTACAATGGCTGCGTATATGTCTAGCAACCCTGCAAAGGTTTTAGGTCGCGAGGATATCGGTAATCTTTCTGTTGGTAAAAAGGCAGATATTACTATTTTTAATCCAAAGACAGAGTATGAAATTCATGCTGCAGATTTTGCTGGCAAATCAAAGAATATGCCTTACGAAGGTCGCAAGGTAACAGGACAGGTTGAGAAGACAATTTTTGAAGGAAAAGTTGTTTATTCAATATAAATGCTGCAAAATTCATATATTAAAGAGGGATAAGTTCTAATTGTCTGTTATGTAACTTATTACCTACAAACTACATATCAGGAGGGAATCACATGATTCAGAAGTTAGTTAATGAAATTACAAAGAAAAAGGCACCTATCGTTGTAGGCTTAGATCCTACTTTAAAGCTTATGCCCAAGAGCCTGGTTGACAAATACTTTAAAGAGTATGGTGAGTCGCTTGAGGCAGTAGGCGAGGCGATGTTTGATTATAATAAGCAGATTATGGATGCAACAGCAGATTTGATTCCTGCTGTAAAGCCACAGATTGCTATGTATGAAAGCTTTGGAATTCCTGGTCTTGTAGCATATCAGAAGACTGTTGAGTATGCAAAGAAGCTTGGTCTTGTTGTAATCGCTGATGTAAAGCGTGGTGATATTGGTTCGACATCTACAGCATACGCGCTCGGTCACCTCGGCTCAGTTTTAGTTGGTAGCAAGAAGCTTAAGGGCTTTGATGCAGATTTTGCTACAGTAAATCCATATCTTGGTACAGATGGAGTTAAGCCATTTACAGATGTTTGTAAGGAAGAGGACAAGGGTATTTTTGTTCTTTGTAAGACATCTAATCCATCATCAGGCGAGTTCCAGGACAGACTCATTGACGGTAAGCCACTTTATGAGCACATGGCTGCAAAAATTGAAGAGTGGGGCGCTGAATGTATGGATGGCGCTTACTCAAATGTTGGTGCTGTTGTAGGTGCAACATATCCTGAGATGGGCACAGTTCTTCGTAAGCTTATGCCACATACATATATCCTCGTACCAGGCTATGGTGCTCAGGGTGGAAAGGGCGCAGATCTTGTAAACTTCTTCAATGAGGATGGACTTGGCGCAATCGTAAATTCAAGCCGTGGCATTATCGCTGCTTACCAGCAGGAAGCATACGCAAGCTTTGGCGAGGCAAATTTTGCAGATGCATCACGCAAGGCCGTAGAGGTTATGCTTGCTGATATTAATTCTGCACTTGAAAATAAATAATTAGTTAAAAAAGAAAAATCAAACTTAAAAATTTTTATCTAAATTAGAAGACTTGATTATAGAAATGATAATAATAAAGTTTAATCTGATGATAGTAATTTTGAAGTAATAAATGATTTTTTTGAAAATTTGTCACTTTTATAAATAAAAAGCGACACAGGAGGAAGCATGAAGGTTAAAGAAGAAGCTTCAGTAGTTTCACAGGAGAAGCTTGCTGAAGGTATATATAGTTTGATATTAAAGACAAAGGCTGCGCAGGATGCAGTGCCTGGTCAGTTCATAAATATTTTTTCAAAGGATTCGAGCAATCTTTTGCCAAGACCAATCAGTATTTGTGAGATAGACAAGGCTGCATCAACACTTCGTATGGTTTATCGTGTAGTTGGAAAGGGAACCTTGGAGTTTTCTGACCTTGCAGCAGGCGATAAAGTCACTGTTTTAGGACCACTTGGCAACGGCTTTCCACTCGAAGGTGAAAGACCAATTGTTGTAGGTGGTGGTATTGGTGTGCCTCCTATGCTTCAGTTAGCCAAGGAGCTTGAGGGCTCAGTGACAGCAGTTATGGGTTATCGTAATGATGATCTTTTCCTTACAGAGGAATTTACCGATGTTGCAGCAGAGCTTTGTATTGCAACTGACGATGGTTCTGTAGGAACTCACGGTACAGTTGTAGATGCAATCAAAGAAAATGAGCTTGAGCCTGATGTTATTTATGCTTGTGGACCAAAGCCAATGCTTAAAGCTTTGGCGGCATTTGCAGCAGAAAAAAATATTAAGTGCTATGTTTCCATGGAAGAGCGTATGGCTTGTGGTGTTGGAGCATGCTTGGGCTGCGTATGTCAGTCTACTGAGGTTGACGACCACAGTCATGTACACAATAAGCGCGTCTGCAAGGATGGCCCAGTATTTTTATCAACGGAGGTAGAATTATAATGAATACAAAAGTTAAAATTGCCGGCGTTGAATTTCAAAATCCAGTAATGGAAGCTTCTGGAACCTTTGGTTCAGGAATGGAATACGGTGAGTTTGTTGATTTGAATAAGCTTGGTGCTGTAGTAACAAAGGGCGTTGCTAACAAGCCATGGCCAGGTAACCCTACACCTCGTATTGCTGAGGTTAGAAGCGGTATGCTCAATGCAATCGGTCTTCAGAATCCTGGAATTGATGTATTTTGTCAGAGAGATTTAAAGTACCTCGAGCAGTTTCCTGATGCAAAGGTAATCGTAAATGTCTGCGGACATTCTACAGAGGAATATCTCGAGGTTGTTGATAGATTAGCTGATGAAAAAAGAGTAGATATGATGGAAATCAATATCTCCTGCCCAAATGTAAAAGAGGGGGGAATTGCTTTTGGTACTGACCCAAAGGCTGTCGAGGCTATCACAAAGGCTGTAAAGTCACATGCTAAGCAGCCAATCATTATGAAGCTTTCGCCAAATGTAACTGACATCACAGTTATGGCAAAGGCAGCAGAAGCAGGCGGTGCTGATGCAATTTCTCTTATCAATACAATCACTGGCATGAAAATAGATATTGAGCGTCAGACTTTCGCAATTGCAAACAAGACTGGCGGTATGTCAGGTCCATGCGTACATCCTGTTGCTGTTCGTATGGTTTACCAGTGTGCAAATGCAGTAAGTCTTCCAATCATTGGTATGGGCGGAATCGAGACTGCTGAGGATGCTATCGAAATGATGCTTGCTGGCGCTACAGCAGTATCTGTAGGTACAGCAAATTTCTATAATCCAACGGCTACTATTGATATTGCAAATGGAATTGAAGCTTATATGAAGCGTAAGAATATCGAGGATATTAATTCTATAGTAGGGCTTGTAAAGTAAGCTGAAAGAGGCTTATGGTAGAGCTTTTATTCTAGAGGTTTGTCTTTTTGATTTAGAACCGATTATTTGGATAGAAATAGTGAGTATTGAATTAGAGTTTTTTGTGAGATATTTAGAGTGCATATTGTGAGTTATTTAGTTGCGTGGATTGATGATAAATTAGTTAAAAAATTTGTATGTTGTGCGCGTTACTTTTAATAAACACAATATTTAGTTGCAGTGATGTCTTTTCACAGAAAATACAATAAATAATCACGGTCTTTTCCGTGACTTAATTGTCAACCTTTGTTAATATGATACTACATTAATAATGCGTTGATAGTGAAATGCTTCTTATTGAATTATTCACTTTTCTTAATAATTAGATACAGAAATGCAAATGTTCGGCACGGATAATCGTGTTAGTTATTAACAGCGAAATTAGCACATAAAGTTCTATTATATTACTGTAGGATAGATGTTTTGCTGATAGCTGGAAAGGAGGTAGCTGATGAGATTCAGAAAAGTTGGTGAAGACAAAATCAGATGTGTCATTACAAAAGAAGAAATGGAACAAAACGGAATTGAACTTGGGGATTTCGTTAGCAACCAGGAAAAGACACAGAGTTTTATTAGAGATATTTTAGCTGAGGCATGTGAGACTCTTGGAATGGAGACTCATGCTAAGGCATATAGTGTTCAGATGACAGTTATGCCAGAGGGTGATATTGCACTTTTGATTTCTCCAGATTCAAATTCTGGACTAGCAACAGCAATTGAGGAATTGAAAAAGCACCTTACCGGTTTACAGGAGACACTTTCTTCTACGAAAGGTTTGATGAGTGATGCAGCAGCGTCACAATCTCCAGCTGATGCTGCCCGTGCGATAGCATCAAACGCTGGCACACATGATGTTAAAAATATCAAGGCATCCAAGCTTGACGACAGCGCCAAGGATGAGGTGACAGCACAGTACTCTGATACTCCACTTTGGGCTATTTTACCTGATCTTGACGCAGCAATTGCTCTTTGCAAGACAGTTCCAAAGTTCGAAGGTGTGACTAGTTGCCTATATCGCTACGGCGATGACTACTACATCAAGCTCAATTTCGAACTCACTCGTCGCCAGATTTCTGCAATCATTCTTGTAGTAGCAGAATATGCCTCACAGATGTTCACAGAAACCTTTGACGGAGCTTTCTTATATGAGCATGGCTCAGTAATCTGCGACGATTGCATCAATAAGCTGGCTACATTGTAGTTAAATTATTTACTTAAAATAATTTAACTCAATTTCACATTTTTTCTAAACAAAAAGACTAATCTTTTCACAGAAATGACATCATTTTGACAGATGACCCTAGTAATATACAATTATCGCAAATGAAAGCGATGAACCATTTTTTCATAACATTATTCTCCCTTGGAAGAGACGCCCCGCCGGCGTCTCTTTCACATTGGGCAAATATTCAACACAGCACTTGGGAATTCCCCTCAACCTACAAAGCTGTTCGCCCCAAAAGTATTATTTTTTAAAATATATACTCTTGATACTTTTTTCACATTAGTTAGGTATGATGTTACATATACTTTTAACGAGATAGGAGGACGAAAAAATGAAGCGATTTTTGGCTTGTGCATTGACTGCAGTGATGTCGCTTTCTTTATTTGTAGGATGTGGAGCAAATAGCAAGTCGGCAGATAAAAGAAGTGATGATATTGTGATTCTTTTTACGAATGATATTCATTGCGGTATTAATGAAGGGATGGGGCTTTCAACTTTAGCCACATATAAGGATGAGTTAAAAGAAAAGTATCAGTATGTTGTAACTGTTGATGCAGGTGATGCAATTGAAGGTTCGGCATTGGGTACAATTTCAAATGGCGAGATTGCTATTGACGCAATGAATGTTGTTGGATACGATTTTGCAGTGTTTGGAAATCATGAGTTTAATTACGGTATGGATCGTTTGAAAGAGTTGGTAGAGCTTTCAGATGTAACATATTTGAATTCGAATGTTGAGTATTTGGGTAAAGGCGACGCTTGGATAAATGAGCTTAAGCCATATGAGATTGTTTCTTATGGGGATGTAAAGGTAGGATTTATTGGTATTACTACACCATTGACATTGGGTACGATTTCGCCAAAGCTTTTCTGTGAGAATGACGAATTGGTATATCAGTTCGACGGTGGTTCAACAGAGAAGTTTTGTGAGAATATTCAAAATGATGTTGATAAAATGAAGGAAGAGGGCGCTGATTATGTTATCGCAATAGCACATTTGGGCGATAAGGATTATGCAGACCTTGGCAATTATTCTTCAAGCTATTTGGCAGAGCATACAACAGGAATAGATGCTATTATTGATGGTCATTCACACACAGTAATGCCTGAGCGAATTGAAAAAAATCCAGATGGAAAGGATGTACTTGTTTCTCAGACTGGTACAAAGCTCGAATCCTTTGGACAGATTGTTATTACAGAAAGTGGTTTGATTTATTCGTCATTAATTCAGAAATATCCAGAGCCTGATAGCAAAATCCAAAAGGATATAGATGAAATCGTGGCAAAATATGAAGAAGGTGCTTTAGATGTCGTGGCAAAAACCGATACAAGTCTTCCACTAGAGGATGACACTGGAAACTGGTATGCATACACGGGTGAGTCAACTCTCGGCAATTTGATTGCAGATTCAATTAGAGAAAAAACAGGTGCTGATATTGCACTTATGAATGGCGGTGGAATTAGAGCTGGATTAAAGCAGGGCGATATTACGTATAAAGATATTATTGATGTTATTCCTTTTTCAAATATGATTTGTGAAAGTGAAGTAACAGGAAAAGAACTTCTCGATATCCTTGAGTACACCTCATCATATGCAGAAAAAGGTGGTAGTGGTTCAAATATGCAGGTCTCAGGCTTAAAATATGATCTTGATATTTCAAAGAAGGTTGACTATGAGCTTGATGACGAATTTAATCTGATTAAGGTAAATAGCATTAATCGTGTAAGCAATGTCCAGATTTTAAATGGCGATAAGTATGAGCCAATTGATTTGGAAAAGACATATACTGTAGGTTCAATTTCATATATACTTATTAATGGAGGATGTGGATTGAATTGTATTTTTGAGAAGAAGGAACCTCTTTTAACAGATGTAGCAACAGATTTTGAGACATTGATTGATTACATCAATAGTCTTGATGGTGATTTGTCACGCTACGCTGATTTTGAGGGAAGAATTAATATTAAAAAGTAGGTAGAGACTAGTTTTTTTAGAAATGAATATCAAACATGCAAACTATTAGTTCAAGTATATTATTTTATGATAATCATATTGAATGACGAAGATGGTTAGGCTTGATATTTGTAAATAATTTTTTGGAGGTAATAGAAATGGCAAAATATGTATGTCCAGTATGTGGTTATATTCACGAGGGAGATGAGCCACCAAAGGAGTGTCCAACCTGTCATGTAAGTGGTGACAAATTTAAGAAGGTTGAAGGCGAATTACAGCTTGCTGCGGAGCATGAATTTGGTGTTTATGCAAAAACAGTAAAGAATAATCCAGAAATCTCTGAGGAAGATAAAAAATATATTTTTGAGCAGCTTATGGCAAATTTCCAGGGTGAATGTTCTGAGGTTGGTATGTATTTGTGTATGGCAAGAATTGCTCATCGTGAAGGTTATCCAGAGGCAGGTCTTTATTGGGAAAAAGCAGCCTTTGAAGAGGCAGAGCATGCTGCTAAATTCGCAGAGCTGCTTGGCTCAGAGCTTGAACCAAATATGACAGCATCGACAAAAAAGAATCTTGCATGGCGTGTTGATTGCGAGTTTGGCGCAACGCAGGGTAAGTTTGACCTTGCTTTGTGTGCTAAGAAAAACGGACTTGATGCTATTCATGATACAGTTCACGAGATGGCACGTGATGAAGCAAGACATGGCAAAGCATTAAAGGGACTTTTGGATAGATATTTTGGTTAGAGCATAGATTTTAAAATCGAAGCTTTGGATAGTGAAAATTAGGCTGAAGATGATTATCCCGTTATGGATTTGTGCGGAAACTGCACAATTCATAACGGGATTTTTGTATTTATTGAAAATTGAAGTAGTGTAGCTTTTTTGTACCCATAGATGGTAGATAATAATGTTGGTATTTTTGCAGATGTGCGTAACGGGAAAAATTTTATGTAAAAACACGCGCACAACTTCGCATCGAGAATATTCTGAAATTGAAGAATATTTTAGAAAAAAATGTGAAAAAAGCAACGAGCTTGGGAAATTATTGTATAATTTTCGAAGATATACCAAGATGGGGGAGGTATACCCCAATTTGTGAAATTAGGTGTTACGAAGGTTGGAGATATAGAGTATGGAGGCGTTCTTATGATAAGACATGAGGAATTCGATACATTAAGTGTTAAAGAGAATAGGAACTTAAATAAAAGTAATGATGATAAGTGGGAGTCAAGGAGTGAAGGGGATTCTGACTTATTCGATTCGACCAGTACTACTTCAAATATCTCTTCCAAATTTAAAATGAATACTGGAGAAATGGAAGGAGATATTTCAAATTGGGAAGTAGATGAAGATGAGCTGGAAGCTCATTTGGCTAATGAAGCAGATATCTCAGAGCATACTGTTACTGAGGAAGCTTTGGATGAAGTACTAGAGAGAAAAGAGTCTGGTATAAAAGGTGTTTTTTTAGTAGAAGCAGCTAATAGGCAGGCAAGGGACAAGGAACTTGAACAGGAACAAAAAGAGCAGAGAGAGAAGGAACAAAAAGAGCGAGCTAAAATTATTGCTGCGTCAGGTGCTACTGAAGAGGATATAGCACATCAGGAAGATATACTTAGGGAATCAAAATATAGAACAGGTAAAGAAGATCAATTTTCTGCAGAACAGAAAGAAATTAGAGAAAAGAGAGAACGTGAAAAGGCTATTCATGATGCAAAAACAGCTCCTCTTAAGAAGGTACATGGGGAGTCAAAATTAAATAATTTATCGTTTGAAGATTTTATTTGGTGGGGAATAGCAAGTCTTGATACTAATGGGGACAAGAAAAAGGAATTTGGACCAGTAGTTAATAATCTTAAGGCTATTAAGGGGATACTTGATAAGGTTAAATCTGATGGAATAGAGGATACTACAAGCATTGAGGTTATTTATTCCAGCATGACAGAAGCTGTTGCAGCGGCAAAACATTATTTAACGACGCATGCTAGTTTGATTACCTGGTCGCAGTATGGACGAGATAGAAAGGCATTTTGTAGAATTATCACAAATCCGGCATTTATGGATAAACGCTGCGCAGAAATTGGAATGACAAAAAAGCCAGAGAAAAATAATAGTAAAGATAATCATGCGTATTCATTTGGATCAAAAAGTGAAAATTCTAGTTCTTTTGCGCAAAGACTTGCTTCGGTTCGTGGTATTTTGCTACCAGGTAAATATTCAGAGGATGAAAAGAATTCTAAGCCTAATTCTTTTGAAGCGTATATTGTTTTTAGTGGATTAGATGGTATTTCGCCTAAGGAAATGCTTGCTGATAAGAAGTTTAAGGAGTATTTGGCAATTGAATTAAAGAAGGAAAATTTTCAAACTGGTTTAGATTATACACGCAATAGAGTGAATTATGAAAATGGGTCTATTACGCTTCAACAGTATGCTGGAAATGTGGCAAAGATAAATAAAGCAATTGAGGTTCACGATACAGCGTTTGTAGATGATATGGTTAATGCATTAATGTGGGAAGAAAATGTAGACGAAAAAGATATTTCAAAGATTGTTCATGAGAATAAAAGTAAAACATTAAAAAATAAAGAAAAAGCTGCTTATAGAACGGCTTTACTGGAACTTGTGCGTGAAATCCGATTTAGTGGTAGTCTCAATGATAAAAATACAGGCTCTGGTTTGGAGAATATCGGTTTTAAAGAAGATATCAATGCTGGTAAAAGCCAGGCTAAAAAGCCCAAAGCTGTAAAACCAGAATTATCAAAAAAAGAACAGTTATATAAAGATTATAATGCATCATATGATAGAAGTGAGGAAATGAAGAAGAACTACAATGGGGCGAAAAATCTTTATGCTGATTATAGAAAGCATCTTACAGAACTCCCAAAAGATATAGTGGATTTAGAAGATGAATATCAATTTTCAAAGATAGATTTTGAAAAGGAGAAATTAGTTTCTTATAGCGATGCTACATCAGGGTTGGAGAAGGAATTAGAAAAGTTAAAAAAATTTAATGAAAAGAATGGTGTGAGTAGAGCGGATAGAATAAAAGAATTAGATGAATTAATAAGAGTAAATGATGGATACAAAGATAAGTATGAGAGGGATAAAGCAGAAAAGGTTAACGAGATGGCAAGTGCAGGCTATAGGCCAGCTCAAGCTGCTAATAATAATCTTAACGATGAAATTGATAAGGGATTAGATGAAGAAAACAATGTAAAAGCTCATTTTTATGATGGTGATCTGGGAAAGAACCAGACAGATTTTGATGAAAATGAAAAAGCATGGAGAATACAAGATAATTATAAGGAATTGATTGAAAAAAATGAAAAAAAGATAAAAGAGTTAAAAGCTTCGTTGACAGAAGAAGAAAAAATCCAGGCAGAGGTGTATAAGTATAAATGTTGGATATTATTTAATGTTAAGGCAGGATATCGGGAGGCTGAAAAGAAAGTTAACGACACCAAAGAAGAATGGGATATATCTGAGATTGAAAAAAATAAGCAAAGAGAATTATATAGAAAAGAAGATTTGCGTGAAGAGGGTGAATTTCGTAAGCAGTGCGGTGGACTAAGTAATGAAGAAGAAGCTGCATTATGTAAGAGTATCATTGAACAGATAAAAAGTGGCAATACAGATAAGAAATCAAAGCTGGCATTAAATAAAGATTTTGGTAAAATTCTGTTTTCTTATTTTCTCAGATATCAAGACTCGGATGATGAAAAAGGTGCTGTTTCCGCTGTTACACAAATGCTTAGTGATAATATAGGAAAAGAACTTGATGCTGAGAAGTGGAGTACTATTCAAGCTTCACTTAGTAAGCAGATTACAAAGACTTGGAAGACGATTTACAATAGTTTTGATTCACTTTTGAATAGAACGGTGGATAATACAAATACAGGTTTTGATTATGGAGAAAATGCTAAACGTGAGAATGTTGTAAAGGGAAAGGATGGTTTTTTTAGTGCAGAGCATGATGATAAAAATTCGAAAATTGAATTTAAATCTAAAATAAATAATGATGCTGTAAGAATACAGGCTAATAGAGGTGAATATGCGCAAGTCTTGAAGATTTTTGAAGGCTTGCAAGCAGATATTAAAGAGTTAGGCGTAGGTGAAGATGGGGAGAAGAAATCTTTTCAAGATGCGTATGCTGATATTATCGAATATATGTCAGATAGTAATTTGTCAGATACGGTATCACTTGAGGAGTATATTTCAAAAGGTAATTCAGATTTTACAGAGTATATGTCTGATGAAGGGACTACGCTGGATTTAAGTACATTAACCTTGTCTACTGCTGCTGATTTTGATAATCGTAAAAATAATTTGATTAGAGATGTTTCACCTATTGAACGATTTATTCGATTAGTTATGATTGAAAAAATTAATGGTGAATATATTGATTCCCAGTTAATGGTGGGAGGTAAAAATCGTGAATTGATGAGAATTGCAGCAACGGTTCACCGCGCAAATATGGCTTATATTGCGAGTATTGATTCATTTTTTAAACAAAGGAATGGTTTTAGTCTTGTTGATATGACTTTTGTTGAAAATTGGAGATATGGTGGTTCGAATGAAGAATACCGTGATGAAGCAATGGCAAATAGAAAGAAGTATCAGGAAATTAATGCTTCGGTGGATAGTCAAATCATGGATTATAAGAGGAAACCACAGTTATCGGCTAAAGCGGGGGATATGTCCAGAATTGAGTATGAAAAGAGTCAAACGAAGTCGTTTGACGATACCAATAAATTACTTAATGATGCGGAACTAAGAACTCTTGAAAAAACTTACAAAAAGTTCGGTTTGAAAGAAGCATCAGGATATACAGAAGAAGTTTTGGCTAAAATGGGATATGAGGAATTAGAAACTATTGAACATTTTCTCAGAGAAAATGTTGGAATAGAGTCGAAGGAATATAAGCAGGTAATGCAAGAAATCGAAAAGCGTGATAATGAACAGCAAGAACAGGATTGGTTAAGAACGCAGGCCTTTTATGCCGACGACCTGTAAATCCATTCTTTATCAATCACCTCATCCAACACCTTGTGCCAAAATCAATTAGAAAGTAGAGACCAAAAAATGCAACGAATCGTATACTACGGAATCAACTATATATCGAGATATATTTCTGTTCATAAGGAGCTTGAAAAAATTGCAGGGGTGTCTGAACTTTTAGAGGGTAACGAAGGTGACGGGCCTGAGATGACTCTGGAGGAAGTAAAGCAAAGTCTTGTAAATGACAAGGGCAATGTGGGCAAGATTGCTATGCTTTTATATCGGGGCAAAAATACCGATGATGAAGTGGGTGACGTGGCACTTTTATGTTTTGCTTTGGCGACTATTGAGGGGATGTTCCCGGCAATAAAGGCTGTTTATGCTAAAATTACCAGATTTGAAGCAGGGTATGTCACTATGGGACTTGCCGCCAGCCTGATGTGGTCGGTAGAAGAATACTTCAATAACTATAAGATTTTAGAGCAGGCATTTAAGCGTCTGGCACCGATTCTTGTTCATAATTACGATATCGATGTGATGAATATCTCGATGATTATGGACAGGCGAATGATGGGATTTTTGTCGAATACTGGCTCGCCGTTATCACTGGACAGACATCTTGTGAGCGTAGAAAAATGCTTGCCAGATGAAGAAATTCAAAAAAATGAAGTATTTTGGAATGATAAGCTGAAGGACCTTGTGACGCAATACGAGAGTCTTGTTGAACATAGCAATGCGAAGGATGTAAATATAAATCCAGTAATCGCGATTTCTGGCAAAGAAAAAAGCGGAAGACATTTTTTGTCTCGCCAGTTTGCGTCATATTATAAAAAAGATTTAATAGTTTTTGATATTAGCTTTATCACTGATGAAAAAAATATCTGGTATTCAGTGACAAAGCTGTTTCGTGAACTCTTTTTTACAAGCGGATTGATTGCTATTTCTGGAGTATCTCAAGAGGATGATGTCATAAAAGCTTTGAATGAAATTATTAAGGTCTACCAAGGGATCTATGTCGAGAACAGACCGATAATTATTATTGCCGATGAAAAATTCAAGCCAATGTCATATTTGGATGGACCGATTATATCAGCAAGTCTTACTATTCCTGATATGAATTTGGCAGAAAAAGTATGGCATAATTTGCAGGAAGATATACTTGGGGAGCAGTTTATAGATTCAAAGGAAGTGGCTTCAAAAATGAAGCTGACTATTGGTCAGATAAAGGGCATCGTAAATCGTATGCTTTACAATAAGCCTGCTGTTAAGGCAAATAAAAATTTAGTATACAGGTATTGCTATGAGACGCTTGATGATGGTCGTTTCGAAGGCATTAAGCGTGTAGATATAAAAGAAAGCTTAGAGGATTTGATTTTGCCTGACTCGCAAAAGGAGGTAATTAAACATATTTGCGGACAGGTTACTAATCGAATGAAGGTTATGGGGCAGTGGAATCTGAGGGAACATTTTACCTATGGTACAGGTGTTTCTGCACTTTTTGTTGGGCCTCCTGGTACAGGTAAAACTATGGCTGCACGTGTTGTTGCTGGTATGTTGGGACTTGAGCTTTTTCAAATTGACTTGTCGCAGGTCGTTGATAAATATGTAGGCGAGACAGAGAAAAAGCTAGAAGAGATTTTTAATAAGGCCAGCCAGTCTAATATGGTGCTTTTCTTTGATGAGGCGGATGCCATCATAGGAAACAGGTCTGAGGTGAAAGAGGCACAGGACAAATATGCGAATGTCGAAGTGGCATTTTTACTGCAGCGTTTGGAGCAGTACGATGGAATTGCACTTTTTGCTTCAAATTTTTTACAGAATATTGACCCTGCCTTTAGAAGACGTATGAGATTTTTGGTTCGCTTTGAACGCCCAACAGAGGATGAAAGAGAAGCTATCTGGAGAAGTGTTATCCCTAAAGAGCTTCCTGTTGAACGCATTGATTTTAAGTATCTGAAATCAAATTTTGATTTTTCTGGTGCTCAAATCAAAAACACCATCTTTAATGCAGCCTTTTTAGCGGCTGAGGAGGATGAGCCAATGGGAATGACACATATCGCAAGAGCAGCTCTAATCGAAATCAAAAAGGAGAAAATCAGCAATTTGCGCGAGGCTCTGGGGATTTATGCGGATATGGTACCTGAACTGGATTTGAATGAGGATGTCGAGTAGTGTTTTTTCAGACTTTACTATTCTTTTTAACAAAAAAATAAGAGCGCGAGACGGGACTCGAACCCGCGACCCCGACCTTGGCAAGGTCGTGCTCCACCAACTGAGCCACTCGCGCATGTGTTGTATCTCTCAACAACAATAGCAATTCTAAAGGAAAATGTTCATTTCGTCAACCCCAACTGGTAAAGTTGTTCAATTTTCGGTTTTGTCTGACAATTCAAACTTATTCAAGTGGTTTTTATACGTTATTATGTACAATTGCACAATTGGGAAGTGTGATTGTGTGTAAATATTCTGATTTTTTTACATAGGGTTAGAAAAAAATGTGAAAAAGGCATTCAGAGATGGGAATTATTGTATAATTTTTGGAGATATACAATAAGGGAAAATGTTGATTTTTTTTAATTGTAAAGAATGTAGTTACATATAAAAATAACGTTGGGGGTATACAGGATGGAAATTATTACAGTAACTGAAGAGATTAGTGCACCATTTTTAACACTGGTTCCGGATTATGTAATGGAAGGAAAAATATGGTTTATAGGGTGTGTTGATGGTGAAGAAATTATATCTGTTGCAGTTGTGGGCGTTGATGAACCTGAGTTGGAGCTGCGTTGGTTATACACAGATGAGCCACAGAGAAATCGAGGTGGCGCTAAGATGATTTTAGAACATCTGAAAAAGATATGTGATAAACACAATTTTTCACTTAACTTCGTATTTGATAATAACAATGATGATACTCCAGTATTTTACAGGTTATGTGAACCATTGATGTTTGATATTCGTGGGATTAAAGCTTCTATGTATTCGGTTACGAGAAGTATGATTTTGAATTCCAGTTTTTATAAAAAATATGCTTTTAAGCGAATAACAGGATTAAAAAGGCTTGAAAACGTAAAGCCTGAATTAATAGAAGCTATTATTAAATCGGGGGAGATAGATGCCTATGAAATTGCAAGGGCAAATCCGAAGTATTCGTTTGTACTAGAAAAGGAAAAAGAAATTGTAGCTGTTATATTAGCAGAAGATGATAACACTATTCCGGATTTGTTTCTTTCATATTTTTATATCAAGAAATCGTATGAGACGATGGGCATACAGTTTTTGAGGAATGTTATGGAAGAAGTATTTGCTGGTCCAATTTCAGTTGATTTAGTTTCATTTCAATGTGTGACAGAGCAGATGAATAAAATGGTCGAAAAAATTGTAGGGGTTGAACCAATTTCAGTGTCATACATTAATAAGGTTGAATATGACGCAATTGTAACTGAGTAATAAATAGATGAAATGTTGAGGGTATGGGTATGGATAATTATTTTGGTAAGCAGTTATCACAGCAGGAAATGCTGAAGGAATATGTAAAAGCATCACAGCAGGAGGCGGATGTAGTTAGTTATAGTGAGTTAATTGATAAAGAAAGTTCGAATTATGCTTTTCGCGATGAAGAAGCTATAGAGAAAAATAATTTTGCTAAACAAAGAAGCAGGGAGGCTTTTCAAAATACTGTATTACATAAACAGCTTATATATATTAGTCCGGGAACAAGCGAGGATGCAGATCCTTTTGATAATTCTCCATATGAGGTTGATAACGAAATAGAGAAAGAGATAATAGCGTTAGAACAAAAAAAAGAGCAACTTGTGCAGGAAAGAGATACTAAATATGAAAATAACAAAAATGATTTAGTAGCTGCATTTGAAGATAATTCTGAAGAACAAAACAAACAAATAGAGCAGCTTCAAAATAAAATTGATGAATTGAAACAATCTCCAAAATATCTACAATATCTAAGTAATAAGAAGCGAGTTGAAGATCAAAAGCTTAACAATAGCAAAAAAGTAAAAGAATACTATTGTAAAGGAAAAAAATTACGTGGATTAGAAAAGAAGTATGCAGAAATCAAAAAAGGATGGAGCTTTTTTAGCTATTTCACAAAAAAGAATAGTGAAAGAAAAGATACAAAGAAGAAAATTAAGGCAGAACGCAAATTAAAGAGAAAAAAATTAATGGATTTTCAGGCAGGCTCTTTGTCTATGGTAAAGGGCTTTATTTCGTCTGTAGGTAAATCTAAAACAACGAAAGATTATATTGAGCATTTTGATAAGCAGGTGTTGAATTCATATGTATATAAATCAAATGAAGAAGATATAAAAATTCGTAAATCCAAGTATGGTAGTGATGATGAAAAAGCTCTTGGAAGGCTAAAAGAGCTTAAAAGAGGTGAACAGGTTAGCCAATCAACAAATCTGTTTACTGATTTATTTAAAAAGAACGAAAATGCAAATGTTAGTAATTCAATTAGTAAAGAACAGTTGGCCGATGTTGAAAGTAACAATTTGACGGTATGTTCTCAGATGCTATCAGCGCTGTTGTTAGGCAAAGCAGGGCAGATAAATACTCAAGATGATATTAGCAAATCCCAAACGAGTTTAACAAGAATTAAAGGTATGATTTCTGAGGGGGATAGAGTTAGATTGTCATCAAATTCTCAGGAGTTTATTGATCTCGATGAAAATCAGTTAAAGAATCTTGCTTGTGATGGTGAACTGTCAAGAATGGTTGGGATTGTTGTACTGGCTGATTTAATACATTCAAAATTAGATAGAGACGATTCGTATACTGTAAATGATGTTAAGTTTGGTGATTTGGATGGTATTTTTAGAACATCAACAATGGTGCTGACTTCTTTTTCTGATTGGGTTAATAAGGATTTTTCTAATGGAAATGTTATTCGGGAAAGAATAAATAGAGAAAATAATGAGGAAGTGATTGAATCAACTGAAAATAAGAAGATTCAGAATAAAGCACAAGAAGACAGTGCACTTGTGAAAAATATATTAAATAATACAGAGACGAATGTTAACAATGAAAAGAATGCAAATATCAGAACAATTGAAAATGTTTTTATTGAACCAATAAAAAGAGAAAAAGCTTTTAAAATTTTTGGTCAGTCATTGGGGTTGGGAGAAAAACAGAACCAAGAATTGTTTGATGCATTTAAAGATACAAATCTCTATAACGATATTAATAATAAATTTTGGAATAGGATTGATTATTTTTTTAAAGCTTATGCAAGTGGAAAAAAAGAGTCAGTGTTTAATTCCAATATTAAAGTTGAATTTGCAAAATATTTGAATACCTTGTTACTAAATAAAGTTACTGATGTAATGAATCGAAAAGATACAAAATCAAATGAAATGAAATTCTATGATATGTATTCTAAAATTCGAAAAGAACGTAGTAATCTTCAAAATAGAATAAAGAAAGAATTTGAGAAAGATTCTATTATTATTGGAGATTGCCACAATATCATCAATAGTAGATCATTCAAGTATATACAAGCGGCAATAGATATGGGCGATGATGATTTGGTTGATACATATTTACAGGCAATGAAGGATCAGTATAATGCAAATGTTGTTGCCTTAAGTAAATGGGCTAATAACGATGCGGAGATTGTAACAAGCAATGAATTATTCATTACCGCAAATGCAGATTTACTTTCTCTTATGAATGAGAATGAAGCTTTGGCGCAGGCAAAGCTTTATTTCGCTAACCAAAAATTCACTAAAGGAACTGGAGATTACAAAGAATACATTTCAAAATCTCTTGAAGATAATAAAATTAGTGAGAGGTATTATGTTGGTGTTTTGAAACGTGTTAAAGATGCATTAAATGAATTTAACAGTAAGGATGATCTGCTGACTTTGATGTATAATAAAACATTTGAAAGCGAGAAGTCTGTTGTTGAAGACATTTGTAAAGAGGTACCGGGTAATATTAAAACGAATATGGAATACTTTCAGCAATTATATGCAAATGTTCCACTTAAAAATTCTGATTGGGTACGTGTAAAGGCAGAGCTTGATATATACGTGGTGTATCAACCAGAGCTATTTAAGAAATTAGTTAAGCCAGAAAGCGATTTTGGTAAAATATTTGAAAATAAAGTAACGGTTAAAGACCAGATAGAGGAGTTTTCTTTTACTGAAAGTATTATTGAAAAGTGGCAGGAAATTGATAATGAGCAGAAGAAAGCTACAAAGAAAAAATCAAACAATAATGCCAATGAACAAGTTATTTTTAACAATGCTCGTGCGGCATTTAAAATGGTAGGGTTTGAAGAAAATCGGATTTCTGATTGTTTTGAAAATTTGAAAAATGCATTAAATCTAGTGTTACAAAATAACAAGGAAGCCTTGCCGGAGGTTGTGACAAATTTACTATCCTTTGATGAAATATCTGAATTAAACAAGCTGGATGCACAGTATTTAGGGGAATGGATAAAAACTGCTATTTTAAATGGCATAAACGAGGAAAATGAGAATGTAATTCCTCAATTATTTAATAAGGATACTGCTGTAAACGCATTTGTAGAATTACTTGAAAATGGAAAAGAGGCAAAGGGCTTAGCTAAAGTAATTGAAAAAAGATTAGAGTATGAGAAGGATAGTGATAAACTAAATCAAGAAGTTGCGGATATGAAGTTCAGTATTTTGGTAAATGAGCATAAAGAACCGAGGGCTCTTGATTTTGATGTGTCAAAACTTACTGTAGAAAATGCAAAAGCTTCTGATGTTTTGAATCGAATTGAAAAATTTAATAAAGTAAAACAGTTTAGACAGATATTAAGAGGGGTACAATACCAAAATGGAGCAACTGCATTAAATATGGAAAAAATATTTGATGAAATGATAGGCCTTTTTTCATCTGTTTTTGAGTCTACATATGAACAGACTAGTGCAAATAATTATATAGATAATATTTCAAAAAAAACTGTGGAAGCAGCAGAATATGAAAATGATTATGCAGATAGATTAAGAAGATTTTTTGATTACTTATATGGAGATAAACCTACTTCGCGTATAAATTTACGAATCAAAGCACGTTTAGATGAGGATAGCGCTTTAGATGATAGGTTTAAAGCTTTATCGGAAGTTCTTAAAAATTATGCTGATAAAAAGAAACAAAAAGATAATGGTTTTCTTTTTAATGGGAAGGAGTTTAAGAATGAACTTTGTATGCTGGGCTATGAGTCTAGCTTTCTTGGTACGGGTATGGTTGAGGCTGATCTTTTGTTGGTGAAGGATGAAAGTGTATATCGAGAAGGACTACATAGAATTTCAAAAAATTTATCAAATGAAGATAGTATGCTTAATTATTTCAAGGGTAGCCTTTCTGAAGAAAAAATTACTAAGATGAAGCAAGTTGAGGCTGTTATTAAAGATCAGACTAGTAAAGATTTATTTAATAGACAATACGCTTCAAAACAGCTCCTTTATAAGATATATGTCGAAGGTGAAATAGTTAAGGACAGTTATGAGGGATTTTTTAATCAGCTTTTTGGACAGAAAAAAATCGATCTAAAAGCATATTTTGAATTCTTAGAGCCTTTGAAAAAAAATGTAATTACTAAGATTAATAATACTTATAATGCAAAAGATATAGATAAAACGATAGCTGAACTTAAGCCATATGTAGAATCTTATTTTAATGACAATATTGATAAATTTAACAAGGTTTATGTTGATAATAAGGCATTGTTTAAATTACAGGATGAAGTAAATACGCTTAATCCTGCGATTGATACGCTAAAGGATGAAATAAAGAATGCTGAAAGTATTAATAATTTTGTAAATGAATACAATCAAAAATTATTAGACAACCAGAATATTGAAAAGACTAAAGGCGATCTTGTTAAAGAAAACGAAACGCTCAATTCAAAAATTAGTACTGAATCAGTAAGTTTTATGAAGATATCTAGTGAATTGGGAATGGCAGATAATAAAGACAAACCACTTAATAAAAAAGAAAAGAAAGCATTAGATAAGAGACAGAAAGATAAGGATACTCTTGAAGCTAAAATTGCTGATTTGCAAAAACAGTTAAATGAGAATCAAATAAAAATAAAAAATCTCGATAAAAATCTTAGTGATAATAATAATCGAATAAATGAGCTAAAGAGTAATCTTTCAAATTATAATGTAGAAGAAGCCGACTATAAGAAACAGGCAGGAATTCTGGAAAGTAAGAGGACAGAATTAAAAAAGAAAGTCGACAAATTAAATAGTGACAAAAAAATAATACAGGAAAAAGAAAAGGAGAAAGAGAAATTTAATGAGTTTACCAAGAATATTAAATCTATGCTAAGTAATCTTGCGGACAATTTGCAAAAGAAATTTTTGTCAACTCAAAATACTGATAATAGCCAAGAAAAGAAGAACTTTTTTTCTGAGGAGAAGTTTGAACAATTATATGGTGTGAAAAATTACCAAGAATATGCGGGAAAGCTTTCAAAATATATTTCTGAAAACAAAAAAGGAGAAAAAACGGGCAAAGAAAATCAAAGGTATAACAGTATAGTTACAACAGTTGAGCATGCAAGATTAAATCCGTATATGGTGGTGCTTGAAAAAATACCAAAGTATTGGACTATTATGGCAACTTCAGAAAAACCAGGATTGGATTTGCAGAATTTGTATGATGAATACTTTAAGGAAATTGATGCTTTCTTTAATGGTATCGAGAGAAAAGATTCAAACGAAAAAGTTGTTGCTGAATCAGAAAAGCAATTGTTTATTATGCGTGTACAGAATGATATCATTGATAAAAAATTCACAAACCAGGAGGCGATTAATACAGCCTATAAGAACTTTTTGAACTCATTTTATAATGCAAAAATTGGTGAATCTGCATCAATTAATGCCAATATTACTAAGATTTTAAAGGCAAATAATTATAGTGAAAATACGGTAAAGGCCTTTTCGGATTTATCAATCATGGTTACCCGAGATGTTGAACCAATGTATGTGTACTATGATGAAACACGCTTGAAAAATACTATTGCAAGATATAAGACTCGTCGTAAAAAGAATTGGGAAATTATTCGTAAGAATCAGAATTATTTAGATTTATGTTCAACTCAAGTTCCGGGAACACAAAATATTACTTATGAACAACAGCTAAAAGCATTTCTTGATACTCGTGTCATGGAGTGTGATACTACAGAATTTGCATCTAGAATTGATGCATATGTAGAGTATGTAAAAAGCAGCGTAAAATTTAATAAGGTTTCGGATAAAAAGAAGGGGATTTCAAGGAGGGATCAAGAGCTTTCGCTTATAGAAATCAATATTAATTCGCAGCAGTATGCAGTTGAGCAACAGTTGAAGCCTGAAAATGATTATCTTGATACTGCTCGACGACTGAGGAATAATAAATTTTCACCTGTTGCATATTCAAAAATGAGCCAAAAGAAAAAAGAACAAAAGAAGTATACAAATCTAAACTCTATTAAGATGTTTTTTATTTCTGATATGGATTCGGCAGCAATGAATAACTCAAAAGATGTTAGTGGATTTTTCGATGAAAATCCCGACTGGAAAGATTTTATATGTGAGATGGTATGTGAATTAAATATTGGTGAGTTTCAAACTGATTCTACTGTTGTTGAAAATGCAAAGAGGGTGATCGAATATATTAAAGCGTTAGGTAAAAATCTAGAGCACAATCGAGCAAATGAGCAGAAGGTAATGTATTTTATCTGTCAGGGAATAAATCCCGATGAAGTGCGAGCAACTCAAAAACTCTATACAAATGCTAAAGGAAAAATAAATACTCTGAGGAGTTTAGAAAAGCAGCTAGTTAGTGCAACAGATATTATTGCAGAGCTTCAGGATGATATAAGTGACTTTGAATATATGCTTTATGCTGAAAATGATGCAACTAAATTTGATAAAATTATTACTAAAAGAATAGCATATTATACTTGTTTAATTTATATCAATACTGCAGCTAATCGAGAATTGGAAAAGACAGAACTCTCATCTGAACAAAAGCAGATTGTGAAAAAAGAGCTAGAGAAGATGCTTGTTGTCAATTCATTGATTGCAGATGCATATTTTTCAGAAGAGCAAATTAATGCGCGAGTAGAAAATATCTTAAAGGATAAGAATTACTGCGATGTTCTTATTCAAAGAAGTGGACTACGAAGCTACGGAAGTGTTAGCAGTGATGAAGTCAGCAAAAATGAGGGTGCAAAAACCGATGTCAGCCTTGCGGATTTTACTAAATTTTTACAAGAACATTTAGGCGAAAGTGATTTTAATAAGTTTATGAGTTTAAAGGATAATCAAAAGAAGGCATTTGCTATTGCCCTTGCGCTGCCAGTAAGTATTAGAGTAAATGATAGGCTATATAGCGGAAAACTGATTTATGAAAATGAAAAACAGGAAGAGGACACCAATATTAGTAATATTGAATTGATTGCTCGTTATCTTCTGAATCGTGCAGTAGAGGAAAGGGTCATATTTAAGACTGCGATGGATCGTCTTATGAATAATCAGGGGCGTGTAAACAAAGAAATTTTCAATCATGCTACCGAAGTGATTGATGCATATCAAAGAATGCTTGCAAGATATCAGGAGCGTAATTGGAATGTATTAAATTCTCCTAATGATAGTGCCCAGATATTTAGAGATAGTAGTCCGTATGCATATAAAGGTAATGTTAATATTAATAACTTGGATGACTTTAGAAAGCAGATGCTTGATAATTTATCTCAAAAATCTACTCTAAGAAAGAGGATTGAAGGCTACAATGATGAAATGCTTTTGCGTCTTGTTACAGCACTTCAGAATCGTACAATACTAGATAAACCAAGCTCTGAAAAAAATGATTCCAGTGTTGTTAATGAACACATGAGACGAGAAACCTTTAAGCAAATACTTAATAAAGATAAAAATGATGAGACACTTAAAAATTCAAAAGCTCCAAAGTATTTAAATCGTGCGTTTACCACACTGTTAAGCTGCCAGATAAAGGAGGATATTTCAAAGGATAAAATTAATATTACAGAAAATGATTTAGTAAAGGAGTCTTTTGATAGAACTACAGCTTTAGATGAAACCTTGCTTGAAAATGCTTTGAATTTTGTAGATACGACAGCAAAGTATAATAAGGGTAATATTGATGATGTGTCTGCAAAATATGATAAGGAATATTACAATGAAGAGCATAAAAGAAGTAAGGTATCATCAAAGTATGAATATACTGTTAACAGAATGCTATATCAAGGCGAATTGTTTGCACTGTTAGGTGAAAATAACTTTGATATTTTTGGAAATGTAACAGATTTTCATAAAGAAAATGCTATAGAAAAATATGCTAATCAAGTAAATAATGATAAAGTTGAAAAGTGGAAAGCGATAAAAGAACAACTGAAAAAGAATATTCACAGTAATGAAGATATAGACGCAGAATTTTTGAGAAAATTAGAAAAAAAGCAGGCTTGAGTAAATATAGTAACGAGTAAAGCGATATGTGGGGACGATGAATTATGCAAAATGAATTTTTTGTGGTAACAAACAGTAAAGCAGTCGAAAATTGGGAAGCATTAAAAGGGGTGTTACCTTCGAAAATTTATGATGAACGACCTGACTGGAACTTTTTTGGTATAGCGATTGATGATAAGGTTATTGGTGTAATAGGATTTATATATCAGGATATTGCGCAAATTCAGATGATATATGTTGAACCGCAATATAGGCGACAGGGGATTGCTACGCAGTTGATAAAAGAATTTGAAGAATATCTGCGTAGCAGGAATCTTCTGACAAATATCGTATTTGAATTTTTTGTAGATGAAGAGTATTGGGATTTTTCTGTTGAAGCAAAGGACAACGGAAAAGATATTTTGTTCTTTATGCAATCTTTAGATGATTATTTTTTAAATATTTCGCAGATAATTTATGAGGTGACTCCTGAAATTATACAGAAATCATATAATGAAATTGATATTTATAAAAAGAAATTTAAAGATGAAGTGTTACTGTTGTCTCAAGTACCTACGTATTATGTGAAGGATTTTTTGAATTTAGCCCATAAAATGGGAATATACGATATTGTTGATATGGATAAATGGCAAGCTTCGCTAGTGGGAGATTTGTGTATTTGTAATTTACATAATGGAAAAATCAGCAACGCTATGATAACAACTGTAATTGATGAAAATACGATATCTATGGATTATATTTATTCAGAATCTCCGATTGAATTGGCGAGGCTTCTTGTTTACTACATGAATATATTGAGAACAGATTATTCAGATAAAACGTTAATAATGAATACAATTAATGAGAAGTCTTTTAAATTGATGAAACGATTATTTACACAGATAAATGTGAGAGGTTTTTTGTGCGAAGCTACATTGTTTTAATTTATTAAAATGTTGAGGGATGCTTATGGATACATATGCTAAATTTCTGGAAAAAGAAAAAACTAGATTCGAACGTGAAGATGTAAACATGTTTGAGTTAAGTGGTATGAATCAGTTTGTTGATAAAAAGGAGCAATCAATCGATTCTAATACCTTTACTGGGGCAGAAACAACTATCGCCAAGGAGAAGTTTGGCTCGCTAGAGTCTGAGAATGGTTTGATATTATGGGATGAAGAAAATAAAAATCATGAGTATATCGAGCATAGGGACAAAATTTCTAATCGTATCGACAAATATTCGATGTTAGCTCAATCTGATAATCAAGAAATTAAGGATTATTCAGCCAGATATACGAATCATTCGGCAAGAAAACGAAGAGGATATGCTAATTCAGCGCAAAAGCAGTATTACAACTATCAAAAAAAATACGAAGAGTTAAAAAGAATCAAAAGGACTAATGATAAAAAAGATGCTAAAACTATCAAATCTTTTTATAAAAGTTCAATTGAACTAATTGATTTGCGCGCTAAAGCTATGATAAGTGGTGCACAGGTAAAAAGTACAAGTTCTGCTAATGAAAAATTTAGAATTACAAAAATAAATTGTGAAATACTTGGAGAAAAAATAAATCTTGCCGAAAAATATGCTGATCAATATGCAGCAGATGCAGTATTGAGTACGTATTTTATTGAACAAAAGAATAGTTATATGACAAAGTTGGAAAAAATGCGCGCTGAATATGAAAAGCAATTTTATAAAACTCGTGGTGAGGGCATGATAAATTGTACGGATGTCGTAAGAAGTCCTGTAAATACAGCTAAAGAAATACAGAGAGAATATGTACCTGAAATTGAGGAAATAGAAAAGAAAAAAACAAAAAATAGTAGTCTTAGGAGTGTTAGAGACCAGGTTGATTCTTTGAAAAAGGCAAAATATGGCACAAAGGAACAGATTTTCCAAAAAATCAGAAGAGAAAATATGATTAAACTTCATAATGACTATAATAATAGTTTTCTTTTACAAGGGGAGAAAGTAATACAATTTGATATTCGTGGTACTCAGGATAAAATTCATGATAATGGTTACAATGAGACTGAAATGCATAATGAATACGGCGATAAGCTTGAAGTTTTGAACAACAAAGAAGGTATTAGAGAAAAGAAGCAATATGTAGAGATTAACGACCAAACAGAGGTTGAAGTTGATAAAATTGTTGTATCAGGTGCAGGCTTGTTAAATCTTGGTGAGTTTAGTATAGAAGATAATTGTAAAAGTGTATTGAAAATTGCTCAGAGTAAGCTGATACCGATTTTTCAATCGTGGAAAGAAGGTGGAGTTCCGAAAAATCTTCATTTTTCTATGAAGGGGCTGAGTCGCGGGGCAGTAAATACTGGACTTGCTGCTATGACAATAAATGGATGGGTGGCTGAAAATTATCCGCAATATGAAAAGTATATTATGTATGATGTTGTTCAGTTTGATCCTGTTCCAGGTTCAACTGTAAGAACAGAGTATGACAAAATAAGATATGGCGGAGCTGCAAATTCTAATCAGGAATTAGATAAAAATGGTTTTATTAAGGGAACAAAGTATAAGCCGTTGTCAAAAAATAATACTAATAGCACAGTATTTTATAGTATGCATCCAGATATGGGAATTGGGAGCCCGTTTCTTCAGCCACAGTGCGTGCTTGGGGCAAACAGAATTATTTTGCATTCCAGTAGTCATACGGATGATTATAGCACTGTGAGGTTGGGCGGTCCGATGCATATTGGAGGACCTAAAGAAGTTTTAGATAATAAGGATATTGAAAAAACGGAATATTTTTATAATTCTTCAAATGGAGAATATTATTCAACTGAAGGAGTTCAAGAACTGGATGAGGGGGTTTATATTTTAGACGAGTACGATATTCTTACCAAGGTGGATAATTTTGAGGATGCAAAAAAGGTCCTTCTTGGTTCTAGAAATGATAAATTGTATTCAAGTCGTGAAAATAGATTGTTATATACCTTAAAAGATTGGTTTGCTAATCATTCGTAATATTTTTTAGAAGGCTGTCTGGCTTGATGTCAGTGCAGCCTTTTTTAATATTCTTTTATGTTGATAAAGCCCATATAATGGTGTAAATTCAAAAATTAAATAAAAAGAGCCAAGTGCTCATCTTTCAGTTAAAATTAAGTTACCACACAAAACATAACTGAGGAGGTTGACACTATGGCTCAATTACATTTTACATTGGAT
>JAZLJM010000009.1:0-6469 GCA_045617805.1 Pseudobutyrivibrio sp. | reverse complement strand
GGTGGTTGTTATTGCAAAATGTTATACTAAAATAAATTGGGACTAATAGGCGAAGGAGGTTGGAGTGTTAAAGGAAAATTCATTTATTATCTTAAAATACAGAAAACTATTTGTTTGTGCAATTTTAGGTTGGATTGTTTCATTGCTTGGAACTATGGCAGACAGTATAATTGCCGGAGTTATTCTTGATTCGGATGCTGTTGCTGCGGTAAACCTTGTTGCGCCAATTCTTGATATTTTTTATTTCTTTACACTACTATTAAGTAGGGGCGTGTCTATTCGTTATTCTCAAACAATTGGTGCTTTTAAGTATGAGCATTCAAGAAAAGTCGCAGGAATGGGAGTGATAATGGCAGTTTCACTTTCAGTTTTTACGCTTGTAACGTTGATGGTGTTTAAGAATGTAATAATTGGATTTTATGGTGTTACAGGCAATATCCGCACTTTGACAGAGGCATATTTTGAACCGATTGTTCTTGTCGCTACGTTTTATCCGATACAGGAGCTAATGTACTATCTTGTTTATAGTGATGGTGATGAGAAAATTATTCTTATGGTAGATATTATTACTGCCGTTGCAAATACTGTTTTTTCATTCATTCTCGTTAATTTTATGGGAATTGCTGGACTTGGCTATGGAACATTGATTTCTGGTGTTCTTGCATTTTTGTGTACATTGACACACTTCTTGAAGAAGAACAATTCAGTTCGCTTCAAGTTCTATTTTTCTTTGAAAGAGCTTTGGCAAATGTTAAAGGTTGGCTCTGCATTTTCTATGATGATGCTTTATATGGCGATTGTTGATATTGTATTCAACAAATTTGTTATTGTTGTCTTCTCAGAAAGATATCTTGCTGTATATGCTGTAATTAATTTGGTGCTGAATTTTGCAGCAGTATTTAATTGTTCAATTAATGCAGGTAGTATGTTTATAAATGTAGCTTATGGTGAAGGTAACAATATTACTATTAAGCGCGTAATGAAAATCTCAAATAAATGTACCTTGGTTACGGGCGCGATTGTTTCAGTAGCTATGATGGTAATGGCTTCGTTTTGGCCTAGGCTTTACGGTATTACTGAATCGGATTTGTTTTCTGCTGCGGTTTACGCTGGTAGAATTATTCCTGTATTTTTTATTGCCGCTGCGTTTACATATACATATTTTGGATATTATCCGCAGATTGATAAGGTCGTTGAAGGCAATATTATGGCATTATTATATATGTTCATCGGACCAATCGTTCTTGCTATACCGCTAGCCTTAGCTGGTGGATTTGATGCGATGGCTCTTGGCTTTGCTCTTACGCCAGTATTTACTTTGGTTGGAGAATTTATTTACATTCTTTTAACCAAACAACTTATGAATGCACCGTATCTTCTGGACAAGATGCAAGAAAAAGAGGTACATTTCGATTATGAATTAACAGATACTGCAATAGTTGAGTGCAGAGACCAAATAGCACATTATTTGCAATCAGAAGGTGTTGATAAACGTATTGTAAATAATGTTCAGGTTGTTTTTGAAGATGCAATGCAAATGATTAAAGCTAAAAATAAAAAAAGAGTTGTTTGCGAGTGTACAGTATTGTTGAGCGACTCACAGGTACGTTTAATAACAAAGGATAATGGCAAAATTTTTGATTTAGTAAAGGAAGCAGATGATTCACATGATTTTCGTGCTTATGTTTTAGCTAGAATGCAGAGCACAGCAAAGGAAGCGACATATTCAGTGACAACTTCCTTCAATAGAAATGCTTGTATATGGGAGAGATAAAATTATGAAATGGATTTATTTAATTTGTGCTGGAATATTTGAGGTGGGCTGGGCTGTTGCCATGAATTATTCGGATGGGTTTTCAAAAGTGATTCCATCTATTATTACAGCAATTGGATATTTGCTTAGTGCGTTATTCTTGTCATTTGCGCTTAAGGAGCTTCCACTTTCGACAACTTATGCTATGTGGACAGGCTTTGGTATTGTCGGAACAACCATTTTAGGTGTGATTTTGTTCAATGAAAAGCTTACTTTGCCTCAATGCATTTGCCTGATTATGATTGTTGTAGGTGTAGTTGGATTAAAGCTTTTGGGGACAGAAAAATAGTCTGGTTTGATAAGAAAAATCTAAACGTGATGCGGGAATTATATTAAAAGTACGGAGGGGTTCTTAATGAGGAAGGCAATAAGATTTATTGGAGCGTTAGGGCTTATGGGAACATTGTTATTTTCTTCTATTGCGTGTTGCGCAATGGAAACAGGTGAATCATCAAAGTCTGTTTTGAATCAGCAGGCAACAAATGAAAAGACAGTTGATGAGCTTCTTGCTAGTATGACGACCAGAGAAAAGGTTACGCAGATGATTATGCCAGCTTTTAGAAAATGGTCGGATGCACCTGGTGCCGAGAAAACAAATGTTACTGAATTAAATAGTGATTTGCAGTCCTTTATTATTGAGAATAATTTTGCAGGTGTATGTCTTTTCGCAGAAAACTGTCAAAATACAATACAGATAGTTAATCTTACAAATCAGTTGCAGGACACAGCAAAAAAATCAAGACTTGGGATACCTATGTTTCTATCAATTGACCAGGAGGGCGGCTATGTTACCAGGCTTGCCACAGGTACATCTGGTATAGGAAATATGGCGTTAGCTGCTACGAATAATCCGCAAAACGCACAACTTCAAGCAGATATCATTGGTGAAGAGTTAAATGCATTAGGTATTAATACAGATTTTGCTCCAGATATGGATGTGAATAGTAATAAAAATAATACAGTTATCGGTGTTCGTTCGTTTTCTGATAATCCAACTACAGTTGCCACATATGGTCAGTATTATATAAAAGGTCTTCATGAGAATAATGTTTGTTCTTGTATGAAGCATTTTCCAGGTCATGGCGATACTGACGTAGATAGTCATACTGGTTTGCCTCTTATTACGAAAAGTTATGCTGAGCTGAAGGATATGGATTTACTTCCCTTTGAAAAAAATATTGCAAATTCGGATATGATTATGGCAGCACATATTCAGTTTCCAAAAATTGAGTCAGATAAATATATTTCAAAGGTGTCAAAAAAATCAGTGTATCTCCCAGCTACGCTTTCTAATAGGATGATAAAAGGCGTATTAAGAAACGATATGGGATATAATGGTATTGTTTAACTGATGCTTTAAATATGGGAGCAATTAGCGAAAATTTTGATAAACTTGATGCAGCAAAGCTTGCAATAAATGCTGATGTTGATATTCTCCTCATGCCAGTTGATGTTACTGGCAAAGAAGATTTGCAGGCTTTTAGACAATATATTGATGGAATCGTAGCGCTCGTAGAAAATGGTAAGATATTACCTTCTGAAATTGATGATTCTGTAAAACGAATCTTGACTACAAAAATGAATCGTGGAATTCTTGATACAAAGTCTGTTGATGCTGATGCTGCTTTAAAAGTTGTTGGCTCAAAAGCACATCATGATGTTGAATGGCAGCTCGCATTAGATTCAGTTGCCGCAAGTAAAATTGAAAACAAGGCCTTGCCTACTATTAAAAATTCAACAAAGGTTTTGATTTTTACACCAGGTGATAGTATGTCAAAATCTGTGGATTTAGCTTATAACAAATTAAAAGAACAGGGTGTAATTTCGACCAGAAAAAATATTAAAGTAATATCATACGATGGAATTACTTCAGATATTTCAAGTAAATATGCTAGCGATATTCAAAATGCTGACAGAGTTATTCTGATGTCAAAATGTGGACAATATTCAGACCTTGATACAACTAATGCTAATAATATCAATGCAATATTTTTAACAAATGTTTATAAACAAGCTTACGCCTTCCAAAAGCAGATTGTAACCATAAGCTGTCAGCTACCTTATGAAGCAGAATTTTACAAAGCTTCAGATAAGATTTTGTTTGCATATAATCCATCTACTATGACAGAAGTTCCAACAAAGTTTGATGGAAATACAAAGAAGTATGGTCCGAATCTTCCTGCGGCTATTTACTATGCTTGCTTCTAGAAATGATTTGTTATGAAAATGCAGTATACCAATAATATGAAGAATACGGTGTGTTGAATAGTATAGAAAATTTTGCAAGAGGTAGGAATACCAATATAGGATAAATATTTGGCGTCAGGTCAAAAAATGCTATTTATATAATTTAGAATGGAGAGAATAATGATTTACAACAATGTACTTGAGGCGGTAGGCCATACCCCTCTAATTAGACTGAATAGAATGGTCGATGAGGATAGTGCTGAAATTTTAGTAAAGTTTGAGGCACTGAATGTTGGAGGTTCAATAAAGACAAGAACCGCTTTGAACATGATTGAAGAAGCTGAAAAAGAAGGTCTTCTCACAAAAGATACAATCATTGTTGAACCAACTAGTGGAAATCAGGGAATTGGTCTTGCTTTAGTAGGTGCAGTAAAGGGGTATCGTACGATTATCATTATGCCTGATTCTGTAAGCGAAGAGCGTAGATTACTTGTCCGCCATTACGGTGCTGAGGTTAAGCTCATTCATGATGCAGGTGACATTGGAGCATGCATAGAAGAATGTCTTAATACCGCACTCAAAATGGAAAGAGACAATCCGAATGTTTTTGTGCCTCAACAATTTGAAAATAGGCATAATACCTGTGCACATAAAAAGCACACAGCCCTTGAAATTATGGAGCAGGCAGCAAAGCCAATTGATGGCTTTTGTTCTGGTATAGGTACAGGTGGTACAATCACAGGAATCGGAGAAGCCTTAAAAGCTCAATATCCTGAAATGGAAATTTGGGCAGTTGAGCCAGAAAATGCAGCCATTTTAGCAGGTGGAACTATCGGTACCCATATGCAGATGGGCATTGGCGATGGCATTATTCCAGATATTTTAAATCAGAATATCTATGATGAAATATGTATCATAAAAGACGACGAGGCTATAGCCACTGCCAAAAGACTTGCCCGCAAGGAAGGACTTTTGTGTGGTATATCAAGTGGTACAAATGTTGCAGCAGCTCTTAAGCTTGCAAAGAAGCTAGGCAAAGGTAAAACGGTTGTAACTGTATTGCCAGATACAGCCGAGAGATATTTTTCGACACCGTTATTTAAGGAATAGTATTTTGGGCGGATTATGATATAATTCAAATAATTGAATTATATTATAGGAGGGTGTGCTATTTTATGGATACAAAGCTAAGAGAAAAAGAAATCATAAAAACCAGTATAGTTGGAATTATCGTAAATTTGGTTTTGGTTGCATTTAAGATAATTATTGGTTTTCTTACAAATTCAATCGCAATAATTCTTGATGGAATTAACAATTTAACAGATGCACTTTCTTCTGTAATTACAATCATCGGTGCAAAGCTTTCAGGCAAACGTCCTGACAAAAAGCATCCTATGGGTTACGGTCGAATCGAATACTTTAGTTCCATCATTATTGCTGCACTGGTTATCTATGCAGGTGTCACAGCAGCAATTGAATCAATCAAAAAGATTATTCATCCTGAGGCAGCAGATTATTCAGTAGTTTCTCTGATAATTATCGCAGTTGCCATTGCCGCAAAGCTTTTACTTGGTACCTTTGTAGAGAAAAAGGGCAAGTTACTTGAATCAACTGCACTTGAAGCATCTGGCAAGGATTCAAAAAATGATGCAATCCTTTCTGCATCAGTATTGTTGTCAGCTCTCATTTTTTTCTTTACAGGTTTTTCAATTGAAGCATATGTAGGAATCATCATATCTGCAATTATCTTAAAGGCAGGTGTTGAGATTCTACTAGAAACAGCAGACGATTTGCTAGGTAGAAGAGCAGATGCTGATTTATCTAAAAAAATAAAATCCATTGTACGAGAAACCCCAGGTGTAAATGGCGCCTACGACTTGTTTTTCAACGACTACGGTCCTAATAAAACAAATGCCTCTGTACATATCGAGCTTGATGATACCATCACAATTGCAGAAGCTGACGTAATATGCCGCAAGGTTCAGAAAAATGTATACGAACAGACTAACATAATGCTAGTTGCAATCGGAATATATTCTCACAATACAAACAATGACGAGAAAGCAAAAATGCGAAATGAAATTGCAAAAAAGGTTACAGCCTATGACTGGGCTTTGCAAATTCATGGCTTTTACGTAGATGACGAAACAAATTCAATTCGTTTTGACACAGTCATTGACTTCAAAATAGACCCTGCTTTTGCAAAAGAAACTATCATAAAAGAAGTCAAAGCTCTTTATCCTGGTTACGATATCGAAATTTCACTCGATATTGATATTTCAGATTAAAAAGCATAGCAAGTCCCACAGATATGGTGTCTTCCCGAGGTTAGCCAAATTTTTAAAAATGGCCTTTTGGGGCGGACAGCCTTATAAACTTCCTAGAATTCCCAAATCCTGTGGCTCGTGCCATCCATACTTACATTTTTGCTCTAAAGTGAGCTTAGAAAATTCGACAAGTCCTTTGCTA
>JAZLJM010000008.1:0-4146 GCA_045617805.1 Pseudobutyrivibrio sp. | reverse complement strand
CACACAACGCAATTTCTATTGTAACGACAAGAATACCGGGTACATATCTTGCCTCAATAAAATTCCCGAGCACTTTGCTTCCGATGGGTATAGCGGCACCGGCCGGCTCCCTCCTGTCAATCTTCATCTGTCTTGGAATTTACATCCGACTAAACAGAAAAGAAAATAGTATGTAGTCTTATATTTATAATCACAATTCTATACAAGTCTTTCCGCGCGATAAAAAATATGGATCGTGGGTAACCATTATTATCGTCTTTCCTTGACCATTTAATTTTTCTAAAAGACTAAATACCTGTTCGGCATTTCCGCGATCCAGTGAACCTGTTGGTTCATCAGCTAAAATAATAGAGCATTTTTTCACGAGTAATCTGGCAACAGAAACTCTTTGTTGTTCTCCGCCAGATAAAGTATATACTCGCCTTTCCAAGACCTCGGGTGGTAAATTAACAAAATTCATAGCATCTTCGAACGAGATATCCGTCCTGCTGTGTGACTTAATTAGATTTAAATTCTGACGAACTGTTCTATCGTCAAGCAACGCATAGTTTTGGAACAGGAAGCCAACCTCCTCTCGGAGATATTTCAATTGATTGCTTTTAAAAAAAATATCATAGTTGTTGTATATAATCTGCCCTGAATCCGGTTTTTCAATAGATCCAATCATGTTAAGCAGCGTAGTTTTTCCACAACCACTCTCTCCGGTGAAAATAATAAATTCTCCCTCCGAAGCAGTAAAAGTTAAATCACAAAATAGTTTTTTTGAATCGAAGGACTTTGATACATGTATTAATTCCAACATTAATATGCACCGCCCTTCAATATTTGTACGAGGCATCTTTTTTCATTTTTTCTGACAATAAGCAGTAAATAAAAAAACTCAAAAAATGCAACTATAATGCCACCGGATAATATCGGCAATACTCCTGTAAGTCTTAATTTGCAGTTCAAAGACAGGGCAATCACCATACCTGCAACAGATGTAATGCCTGTAATCAAAAAAATTTTTCTGTAACGTTCAAATTCACTGTATCCGTATATTTTTTTGAGAGCTATAAGAACTCCATTATCAACAAATTCCAAGCGAATTATTGTAGCTGTAAGACTCAACTCAAGAAAAATCAGCACTACACTTAATATTATGCTAATAATCATAGAATGTCTAAGAAGCGACCAATAGTAGAAATAATTCTCTTGCACATTGCGACCATTAACTAGTACTTGATAGTTTTTGTGCTTATAATTTTCTAAAATAGTTTTCATCTCAATAGGCGACATTTCGTAAAGATACTCTGACTCTATGCTTCCCCAGAAATCCTCTGGATTTTCCAGAAGTTCATTTTTGGGGAAGTATTCTTTATAGTTTAGAAATATGATAATCGGTTTTTTGTATATTCTGGTACCACCGTATGACTCATCATTGAACCCGATAATTTTAGGAGACCCGTCATATTCTATTATCTGATAATGCAAATTATTGTTGTAATCAATCCCCAATGCCAAATGGATGCTAGTAAACAACTTGTTTTTCAATTCGCTTTGGCTACATTCAAGAGAGCCTTTTGGAACCAAATAAACAATGCTATTTTCTTTGAACTGTCTTTTATTAATAGAAGGTATTTTTTCTTTTATGTATGATTTTGTCCCGAAAGTAGACACAAGGACATCACGTCCTTCTTCATCTCCAATGGCATACAGAGCAAGAGGGTAGCCACTACTGTAGCAATCTTGCCATAATAGCTTTTTTGCTTGGACAAAATCCTGATGTGCTGCAAAATCATTTGCCACATCAGTTTTTGCCGAATTTGACTCAGAAATAAGGTATGCTAAATGGTAATTGAACAAATTGCCAAACCGCTGAATATCATCCTTCTGACGATAGAATTGAAAAGCCTCAACCACTACAGAAACATTTACAGAAATAGCAGTAACAATCAAAACTGTCGCAATGCCATTAAGAAAATAACTAAAAGATAGAACCCTCCTGGCAGTCGCCCGGCTTTTGTAGACATCCTTTGGTGTCGCAAAAAACAAGTCAGCAAATACAAAGCCATCCAAGGTAACAAGTATTGGAAAGATCCTTTTTACACTCAACATATAATACACAGAACCTGTCAATTTGCTGAAGACGAAACAAACTATGATTGTCTCAACAGCCAACAAAAAAATGTCTGTGCCAACGTTTCCCAGGTATAGCATTAGACGCGACTCCCCCTGCGTCATTCTGAAAGCATATTCTTTTTTCTTGTACATAACCTCATAAGCTGTAAGCAATAAAAATATTACAGTCACAACAAACCATATAGATAAAATGTTGTTTCTGGTACTTTTGAGCATATCTGTAGGTTCTTTGGGAAAAGAGCCATAATAACGGTCAACCAGTTTTGCCTTAAAATTTATAATATCTGTCTTTTTTCCAATCATGTAGTAATCTACAGAGTCATTGCTTTGAGGTAAATTGTGGTAAGAATGAAATCTAACATCAGTCTGGCCAAAAAAAAGGCTACGGTTTTTACCTTGCAGGACATAAGAATCGTCTTGGAGTAAATCAGATACCGTTTTAGAAGAGCAATATATAGAGATAGTAGTCCTATTGTCATATTCGTATTCTCTTATAACGGCGAAAAATTTTACACGATTATCATTTGCACACTCAAGAACCTCTTTAATCATGTGATTGTTTTCTTCTCCATAGGGCAGGACCATATTTGTTTTCCAGAATTTTGAATCTGCAAAGTTTTCCAAATAAATCTGATATAGGTCTCCATTAAAGCAAACAGCAATTGACAATATTATTGGAAAAATTAAAAATCGGATTTTCTTCATACAAATCCTCCAATCAAAGTTGGGGCACGCAACCGTGCCCCAACAATTTGTTGATTCTAACAAAGAAGATGCCATGCTGGCGATTCGTAATGTCGAACTGAAACGGTTGAAGTGTACTGTCCAGCTGAAGCGCTTACTGACGTTGCGCTCTTCTTAGAATTGTTTACTTTTGTTTGATGGCTTTTTGTCTTATGATATGACGTTGCCCAGTCCTCATTTATTAGAGTCGTGTTATAGCCATACTTCAATATACCTTTACCACTATCGAAATACTCCGTTCTAGACCAAGAGTTCCCGTATGAAACAGTTGCAATTTGTTCAGTACCATTTTTAAATAAGTTTCCTCCAGAACTCTTTACATAATAGTCTGTAGCATAAGATATAACACTCATTGACAACATAGATGCAATCGCTAACATCAGACAAATCCAATACTTTAACATCTTTTTCAACTCCATGTTTTTGCCCTCCAACTAAGTATAATTACCCTGTACTATTGACGTGTTTCTAAATCGAAATAATTTCTATCTTCTTTCTGAGACGCCTCCTTCCAAGCTTTAAACTTATAAAAAAGTTCTTCTACATCTTTTAAATGAGTATAATATTGTTTCACAACAGAATCTGGCAGATCATTACCATCAATAAGATTACAGCTATCATCAATCATCACCTGATATTCTCGTCCATTTGTTCCAACAAACGAAAAGCCGTATTGCACGGGTTTAAATATATGTAGCCATACTATCAAGCCACTATCATTTTCTTTAAATATCGCTAAATTTCCTCGAAAGTTAAGATAACTAATATTTGAAATTGAGTAAGTTGTCCCATTCCTAATAGAAATATGTTCCTCGGGAAAGCGATTATCCTTCGTTATCCGCAGAAATGGACCAAACAAGCAAAACCTAAAATAGCACCATAAGCAATTCTCTACTATAAAGAGAACAAGTATAATCACAACAAAGTGCTTTCTCCAAGAAAAAAAACTTTTCATAACATTTTCCTCTCATAACTCCCCGATTCTAGCCTAATTTATATCAAATGTGTTATCAAGCAAACACTTCTAACTTTTCTTCACCGGTAAACAAATGTAGAAAAAGAGCAAGTCCGGGAATTGGACCTGCTCTTTTTGCTTTTCATTATTTATTTAATTGTAACTGACATTTACTTTAACAACTCTTCAATTCTCTTCATTGCTTCGATTGTATTCTCATGAGTTGAGAAAGATGTGAAGCGGAAGTAACCCTTGCCGCATTCACCGAAGCCCTCACCCGGAGTACCTACTACCTGTGCATTCTCAAGAAGGAAGTCGAAGAATTC
>JAZLJM010000007.1:0-10979 GCA_045617805.1 Pseudobutyrivibrio sp. | reverse complement strand
CCAGCGTTCATCCTGAGCCAGGATCAAACTCTCATGTTAAAAAGTTTAATTCCGAATCAGTATAAAACTGACTTGTTTACTAATAAAGGTTTCGTTCTTGTTTAACAAGAAACTAAATGAATTTTCAAGGATACATGTTTTAAAAAACTTGTATTAATTCAAGGTTTGTTTCACTGTTCAGTTATCAATTTGCTTTGCTATCAATCAGATGTATCTCTGTGCGACAGCTTGTTTAATTTAACACTAATGCAAGCATATGTCAAAGGGTTTTTGCAAAGTTTTTAAAATCTTTAAATTATTGTTATTTTTTATTATTGTCAGACAATTGTGTTTCAGCAATTTTTCTGGCGTAAAACACGATTCTACAAAATGGAGAGAGCTTCTACAAAATAGACATTGTATTTCTTAAAAGAAAAAATTATAGTCAACTTATAAAGTTGCAACTTTTATTGAACCTGGAGGAATTTTATATGAAGAAAGCAAGTATTGGGGAATTTATTCAAGGCTGTCGCAAAGATAAAAATTTGACGCAAAAAGAATTAGCAGGACTAATCGGTGTTAGCGATAAGGTTATCTCAAAATGGGAAACTGGAAACAGTATTCCAGATACACAGATTTTAGAGCCGCTATGTAAAGCACTTGAAATAAGTATAAACGAACTTCTTTCAGCAGAGAAACTTCCTCCTAATGAGTATTCTTTTCACGCGGAGGAAAATATCATGGATTTAATAAAAGAAAATGAAAATCATAAAAAAGGATCAAATATTTCACTTGCAATCGGCATTTTACTTGGCATATTAGGGCTAGTTCTAGTATTTGGCATATCAGCCGGATCTATTGCCTGGTTTTTTGATATCCCATCATTAGTGAGTATATTGATAATTTGCACAGCGATTATGCTAATGTCAAAATGCAATAACGCACTGGAAAGATTAAAAACCTTCCAAAAAGCATGCATACCTACAGGAGCTTTAATCTTCTTTGTTGGAATAGTATCGATTTTAGGACAATTAAGCGACTTGACAAAACTGGGTCCAAATCTGGCTGTAGCACTCATTTCACCAATTTATGCCTTAATTTTATACTTGATTTTAATTCCAATAATTAAAATACAGGAAGACAAATACACAAAATAAAACATAATTATGAAATTTTGAAATATCAAATATTATTGACCACATTGTAAAAAAATTTACAACTGTATTCCTAATTAGAATTCAATAATTTTTTCAAAATACATTGAAACTATTGAATACAGAATACCTGATATAACCAGATTATCAGATATATCAAAAATCTTTAGCCATGTTATTATTTTAGACATACATAATATATACAAGTAAATCCTTTGAATTCACAAAAAGCCACCGTATTGTTTGATACATTTTTAGATTCGCACAAAAATAATCTGCAAATTATACAACCTTTTCAGGCGAATCACTTTAAAAATCATATCAACACTATCGGCGGCTTTTATTTGTTTAAAATACGCAATCAGTCAAAAGTTTTATCGTGTTTTAATTTTTCGTAATCATATCCTAGAGCTTCAATTATTTCTTTTGTATGATAGCCCAGTGGATAGCCGGCAAATTTGTATTCGCATCGTGTATCTGAAAATTTGATTGGATTAGCCATTTGACGAATTGAAGAATCAGGCTTCAAAGGATTAGATACTTCAACAATCATCTCTCGCTCTTTGATTTGCTCATCCTCATCAAAAGCTTCCTGCAAATTCAAAACCGGCTGTACGCATGCATCAAAGCCTTCAAAAATACTAGTCCATTCTGCTTTTGTCTTTTCTTTAAAAATAGAACGAATTTCATTTTTGATTTTCTGAACATTAGATGGAGTTGCTGTTTCTTTTATCAAATCTGGACGGTTGATTGCAGTACAGAAGCTTTCGAAAAATTTAGGTTCTAAGGCTCCTACACTCATATATTCTCCATCGGCAGTTTCATAGAAATCATAAAGCGAGCCTCCATTTAAAAGCTCACCCTCTCTTGATGGCATTTCATTAGAAACCAGATACGCCGCACCGCTTAGACTATTGAAGGGAATACAACCATCCATCATCGAAATATCAATGTACTGTCCTTTCCCAGTGAAGTTTCGAGAATTTACAGCAGCTAAAATCCCAATAACAGAATTCATAGAGCCTACTGCAATATCAGCAATTTGAAAATTCATCAAAGAGGGACCATCCTCTTTTCGTCCTGCGTGAGATATAATACCACTACGTGAAATATAGTTAATATCATGACCAGCAGCATCTTTAAGTGGTCCTGTTTGACCATAGCCTGTTAGCGAGCAATAAATTAACTTTGGATTTAATTTTGATAATTCTTCGTATCCAAGTCCCAGCTTATCCATCACACCTGGTCTGAATTGCTCAATAATTATGTCATAATCCAAAATAAGCCGCTTGACAATATCAATTGCCTGTTGCGACTTAAGATTTAAAAATATGCTCTTTTTATTTCGACCAAGCCATGCCTGGTTGGCAGATACTTCTGTATCAGCTACAAAAGGTTCTTGACCCGCTACCAAATCATAACGTGAAGCAGACGCTATTTTCAGAACCTCTGCTCCCATATCAGCCAACATAAGTGTAGCATACGGACCTGGTAACAATGTCGTAAAATCAAGTATTTTAAGATTATCTAACGCACCCATTTTCCTTTTTGCCCTTTTTCATATCATACATTTTTTGATCCGCACTATTTACAGCCTCTTCAGCCGTTAATACCGAATCACCATCTATGATAACCTGACCCACAGAAAAGTCAATCTTATAGTCCTTCATTGATGTTTTGTTAAGCTTCGCAAGCTCAGATTTGAGATTAACTCTAAATTCACTAGCATCATCATTCACTCTCGTCGTATAGACAATACTGAACTCATCACCGCCAAGTCTACCAACAATGCCATTTCCATCTACACTTTGTGTAAGAATCCTTGACACCTCTTTAATACAATAATCCCCTTCATCATGGCCAAAATTGTCATTTATCTGCTTAAGCCCATCTACATCAATAAAGAAAACGTGGGACAAATTGTTATTCTCAGAATTATCTTTAATCAACTTATTTGCATGCTCAAAAAATGCCCTATGATTCAGGGTGCCTGTCATTGTATCTGTACTTGCAAGCACAGAAGCACGCTTTGCCAAATCATTAGCAGCCTTTAGATCATTTTCCATCTTTTCAATTTTTTCCTGAACACGAAACAGCTTAGAAACATCTCGATGGCAGCCCTCTAAGCGTTTTCCACGTGTATAGGTCTCATTTAAAACACCACCGCAACGAACATACATTGTTCCAAGTGTTGGATGATTCCAAGGATATTGAACCTCTGAATTATCCCCTGCAATAATATGTTCAACTGTATCATTTACCATATCATAATAATCTGGATCAATATGATCATACCAGGCATGATAAAGCTCTTCTGGGGTAAGCTTTGTTGTAACACCAAGAAGCTCAAGCATTTTTTCGTTGCCGTACATCCTTGGCTCCTCACCTTCATCAAGCTCAATTGCCCATAGTCCGATATTTGCGTTTGCAAGTACTTTTGCTGTAACTCTCGAACTTGTATGAACGCGAACCAAATCGCTAATATCCCTATGACAGCCCTCGAGACGAATACCATCGGTATAATCTAAATCACGTGCTCCACCACAACGAACAAAGGTCATACCATTTCTTGGGTGAAACCACGAATACTGAACCTCGGCACATTCACCATTTATCATTTTATTTACAGTTTCTTCTACATCACCGTAATAGCTGGCATCAATATTGTCATACCATGCATGATAATATTCCTCGGGTGTAAGTTCATCTGTAATGCCCAAAAGTCTCGACATAGTAGAATCTCCGTACATTCTAGGCTCTTTTCCCTCTTCAATTTCAATTGCCCATAGTCCAATATTAGAATTACCTAAAATTTTCGCTACGATATTTGATGACTCTTTGAACATCAGCAAAATCTCCTTCATAGTACTCTATGATGAATATAATACTTAAAATTCTTAAAGAATTGGTTAAGGAATTGTGAAAATTATTTTAATTAAATATTATACTTTAAATCTATAGCCAACTCCCCAAATCGTCTCTATGTACTGAGGCTTCGAGGTATTCATCTCAATTTTTTCACGTATCTTGTTAATATGGACAGTGACTGTAGAAATATCACCTATTGATTCTTCTTCCCAAATTTGTTCAAAAAGCTGTTCCTTGGAAAAAATTACATTTGGATTTTCAGCCAAAAAGAGTAGCATATCAAATTCTTTAACAGTAAAGGCCTTTTCTTCTCCATTTATCCAAACTCTTCTTGCCGTCTTATCAATTCGAATTCCACGAATAGTAATCTCATCTCGTGTAATATTAGGGGATGATATTAAACGCTCATATCTGGCAAGATGAGCCTTCACTCGCGCTACAAGCTCGCTTGGTGAAAATGGCTTTGTGATATAATCGTCAGCGCCAAGACCAAGTCCTCGAATTTTATCCAGCTCCTCCTTTTTTGCTGTAACCAAAAGAATTGGAACATTTTTCTCTTCACGGATTTGTTTACACAAATCGAATCCATCAAGACCAGGAAGCATCAAATCTAAAATATATAAATCGTAATTGTTTGCAAGAGCTCTCTCAAGACCTTTCAAACCATCTACTTCAATGTCAACCTCAAAATCTGACAGCTCCAAATAGTCCTTCTGTAATTCTGCTATTGCAACATCATCTTCTATTATTAATATTCTACTCATAGATTACCTCCTGATATTTTCTAATTACGAATGACATTGTGGTTCCCTGATCTTCCTTGCTTGTTACCCAGATTTTGCCACCATGATCCTCAACAATCTTTTTAACAATAGAAAGTCCTATTCCACTACCTCCAGCCGCAGAATTTCTCGAAGCATCTGCTCTAAAAAATCTATCAAACACATATGGTAAATCCGCTGTTGAAATACCTTTTCCATTGTCTTCAATATCTACCTGAACAAAATCTCCTACGTCCTTGATCGTAATGTTAATTCGTGATTTAACATTTGCTTTCATATATTTTACAGAGTTGCTAACTATATTATTTATAATACGCGCAAGCTGTTCAGGGTCTGCAATAATCTCAACATCATCCATCACATAGTTCATATAATTCAACTCGATATGTTGATTGTCCAAATCCATCCCCATCTCATCAACACAATCTTTAAAATATTTTTGCAAATTGAGACGTTGAAAATTGTATGGAATTCTATTCGTATCAATCTTACTGTACAAAGTCAACTCGTTTATCAAATTATTCATATCATTAGCTTTATTAAAAATTGTGCGAATATACTTTTCCTTTTTCTCAGGAGTCTCTGCAACACCATCCAAGATTCCTTCGGCATAACCTTTTATCGCTGTAATTGGAGTCTTTAAATCATGCGCAATATTCGAAATCAATGCCTTCTGCTCGGCTTCATCTTCAAGCTTTTCTTTTGTACTATTTTCAAGACGAAGTCGCATATCCTCAAAGGCATTACAAAGCTCACTCAACTCATCTTTTCCTTTACAACGAACAGAAAAATCCAAGTCTCCCTCCTGAATACGCTTCGCAGCCTCTGTAAGAAGCTTTATCTGAGGAATAATTCCTTTGTATATCCAAAGAAAAACTACTAAAGTAATCAGGATTGTAATAACCAGCTCAGAAGCACAAAAATCCAAAAACATTGATTGAAATTGATAATTATTATGCATAAGCTCTTTAAGATGTATGATATTTTCACCCATTAAAGGTGGAGGCAATACATCTTTATTTATCATAATCTTAAGAAATGCCATACCTCCGATAAAAAGAAGCATCGGCATAAACATCACAATACAAAATGAAATTATCAGACGTTTTTTTATCTTCATAACAAGTCCTCCAGCTTATACCCTATTTTGCATCAAAGCTGTTGGTTTTGTCTATGAAATTGGCGCACTTAATACTTTTTTAAGAATTAGCAAAACTGATAAAAAATGTACACAGTTTTACTTATAAATGAACTGTGAAATTTGTATGCTTCTTTTGTCAAATTCCTAGTTTTCAAGTATTTCTATGATAAACTTAATCCACATTTATAACTGAAATAATATCTATATGGAGGTTTCTAGATGAAAAAAAATAAATTGATTTCAATTCTACTTTCAACATGTATGCTATGTGCATTTGTACCAACACCGCTTGTTACAAATGCAGCATCTAGCGATCCTATTGTCGAATGCTACAACGGATTTTTTACTGGAACAACAGAAAACGGTCTTACATCTTTTAAAGGTATTCCATATGCAAAAGCACCTGTTGGAAAGCTACGTTGGAAAGCACCACAGCCTGTAGAAAAAACTAACGCCTCATATAGTGCAAAAAATTTTGGAAAATCATGTTTTCAGGCTAAAGCCGACTCAGAAGCAGCAAGTATGAACCCTGCCGGAATCAGTGAGGACTGCTTAACCCTTAATGTTTTTTCAAAAGCTGACTCAAAGAAAAATAAGCCTGTTATGTTTTGGATTCATGGCGGCGCATTTACATATGGCGGAACCTCCGACCCTCTATATAATGGACAAACAATTGTTGAAGAACATCCAGACGTAATTGTAGTAACTGCAAATTATCGAGTTGGTCTTATGGGCTTTGCTGATTTTGTCGGTGCTAAAGTTCCTGGCTCTGAAAAATATAAAGAAGCTGGCTATCTAGGCATCTTAGACCAAATCGAAGCCCTCAAATGGGTTAAACAAAATATTGAAGCATTCGGAGGTGACCCAAATAATGTAACTATTTTTGGCGAATCCGCTGGTGGTGGTTCTGTTGCTGCACTGCTAACAATCAAGGAGGCTGAAGGATTATTCCAGCATGCTATCGCTGAATCTGGAAGTGTTAATTTTTCTACAACTCACGCAGGCAACGATAGATATAGCCAGATTAAGATGCTTATGAAGAAAACTGGCGCAAAAAATATGGATGATTTAATTAAAATCCCAGAAGAAAAGCTCCTTGAAATCTATCTTTCTGATGACCAAAATGGCTGTCTTGCTTCATTACCTTACCTTCCACTCAGAGGTGAAGACAGTGTCATCCCTGCAGACCCATACCAGGCCATAGCTGATGGAATGAGCAAAGACGTCGACCTGATAATCGGCACTACTACTGACGAAAATAGATATTTTATCGATGCTGTTTGTGACCCTGAGCTAGCTTCATTATCAGGCGATGAATACACAAAAATGACTGAATTAAAAATGAATCTTTTTTATCAGGCTGTTTGTGAGAAAAAATTCAATTACTTCCTCTCACAGTGTACAGACGAAGAAAAAGCCAGAATACAACAGGTTCTTAATATGTATGCTGACCAACCAGAAATCTGGAAACGAGTCGAAGTGATTAATGAATATTCATTTAGACTCCCTGCCATCCAAGTAGCTCTATGCCACGAAGCAGCGGGTGGCACAGGAAATACTTACATGTATCTATTTGGAAAGAAAAACACCAGACTTCCTTGGATTGGTGCATGTCATGCATGCGAGCTTTCATATGTTTTCCACAATCTTGAGGATGAACAGTTTTCTGGACCAGTTGACAAAAAGCTTGCTGATAATATGTGTAATGCATGGACAAACTTTGCAAAAACAGGTAATCCTACTAGCAAAAATATGGTATGGACACCTTTCACATCAGACAAGCTCGACACACTAGTTGTATATGACGATTGCCACACCGAGATGGTATCAGACCCAAAGAGCGAATCAAGGAAATTACTTGCTCCAATTTTGAAGTACTATGCTGCAATGTAAAGGAGGCACTATGAAAAATCGAATTACAAGCTTGCTATTATCTACCATACTGGTTTTTAGTTCCATATTATTTTGCTGCAATTTTACTATCAACGCCGCAGCCAAAAGTGTTGACACAAAACCTTCTGTAAAATGCAATAATGGCATCTTTATTGGTAGTAAAGAAGATAATACAAATGTACTTTCATTTAAGGGCATACCATATGCTAAAGCTCCAGTAGGAGAGCTTAGATGGAAAGCACCACAGCCAGCCGATGCAAGTAGCAAAAAATTCGATGCAACAAAATTCGGCAAATCATGCTTACAAACACCATCAAATGAACTTATTGATATAAATAATATTGGAGAAGACTGCCTTACACTAAATATTTGGACTGCAGATAACGATTTAAAAAATAAACCCGTCATGTTATTTATCCATGGTGGCTCCTATGGTTGGGGCGGCTCCTGCGAAGATGTTTACAACGGAAAATACCTTGTCAACACATATCCAGATGTAATTCTTGTAACAATAAATTACAGACTGAATCTTTTCGGATTTATTGATTTTTCGCATGTACCAGGTGGAGAAGATTTCAAGGACGCACCATATCTTGGCATTCTAGACCAGCAAATGGCTCTAAAATGGGTTAAAGACAACATTGCAAGCTTTGGTGGCGATCCAAATAATGTGACAATTTTTGGTGAATCTGCTGGTTCTGGTTCAGTAATTAGTCTTCTTGCTGCAGAAGGCTCAGAAGGACTATTTAATAGGGCAATTGCACAATCAGGCGTAAATCTTAACAATTCACAGGCAAAATTTGATGAAACAAATCAGGCTGGCTTATTGCTAGAAGCGACCGGTTGTAAGAACATGAATGAACTCATGGCTCTTTCTGAAAAAGAAATATATGATGCAATGGAAAAAGAAACTTCGACTATAAGCCGTGAAAATAGTTCAACCGTCTCAGACAATAATAATTTTCCTCTAAAAGATGATAACAACAGTATCATTCCATACGATATCAATGCCGCAATTGTTGCGCGTTCAAAAAACGTTGATCTGATGATTGGTACAACAGGAGAAGAATTCCGTATGTGGGTGGAAGAAATGGGTGCAGATTCCCTTGATGAAAATATGGAAATTTTCTATGACTATATACAAGGAAGATACAATTTGTATAAAAAAATGTACCCTCAATATGTTTCAAATATTGATAAAGCACTAGAAATATCAAAGCCAATCCCGGATTCAAAATATGCAGCTATGTATCCAGGAATTTGGAATTATACAGACGTTGTTTCAGAATTATCATTTAGAATACCTAGCATTAATCTTGCAGAAGCAAGATGCAATTCAAATGGAACAGGAAAAACCTATATGTATCAGTTTAACAAACGAACAACTGAAACAGATTGGTTTGGTGCAGCACATGCTTGTGAGCTTGGCTATGTTTTCAACTCGCCATACTCTGCCGGTAGTCTTTATGGTAAACCAGATAGTGGACTTGCAAAGGACATTTCTCATTGCTGGGTCAACTTCGCAAGAACTGGTAATCCAAGCACTGAAAAAGTTCCATGGCCAGAATATAACACCGCACATCGCCCAACAATGCTTGTAAATGATGATTGCACTATGACAGTTGAGAATGACCCAAATGCACTTAGTAGAAAGCTTTTACAAAAGGTTGATATTTACAAATAGTATCAAACAAGCAACGTATTATTACTATATAAAAAGTAACGCCCACCTAGACTTCACTAGATGAGCGTTTATTTATTCATGATTTAATTTGTCAGCATATTCTGAATATGTGCCGAAACTACAAATATTTCTTCAAAACATCTACTTTATCACATACTTCCCATGGAAGATCGATATCTGTACGACCAAAGTGACCATATGCTGCTGTAGCACGATAAATTGGTCTACGTAAGTCAAGCATCTTGATGATACCTGCTGGACGAAGATCAAAATTCTTTCGAACAAGCTCAACAATCTGCTCATCAGAAAGCTTACCTGTGTTAAAGGTATCAACCATAATAGAGGTTGGTTCAGCAACACCAATTGCATACGAAAGCTGAATTTCACACTTGTCAGCAAGACCTGCTGCTACGATATTTTTAGCAACATATCGAGCTGCATAAGCTGCCGAACGATCAACCTTTGTGCAATCCTTACCAGAAAATGCCCCGCCGCCGTGACGAGCCATTCCACCGTATGTATCTACGATAATCTTTCGACCAGTAAGACCTGCATCACCATGAGGTCCACCGATAACAAAACGTCCAGTTGGATTGATATAGAACTTTGTCTTGTCATCAATCAGCTCTGCTGGAAGAATCTCATCGAAAACATATTTCTTGATATCCTTATGAATCTGTTCCTGTGTAACATCCTCATCATGCTGAGTAGAAAGAACTACTGCCTCAAGACGAACAGGCTTGCCAGCCTCATCATACTCAACTGAAACCTGCGTCTTTCCATCAGGACGAAGGTATGAAAGTGTTCCATCCTTACGAACCTTTGTAAGCTGTAAAGCAAGTTTATGTGCAAGGGAAATAGGATACGGCATCAACTCTTCTGTCTCGTTTGTTGCATAACCAAACATCATTCCTTGATCGCCAGCTCCTGTATCCAGATCATCAGTAAGTGATCCTTCTTTTGCCTCAAGAGCCTTGTCAACACCCATCGCAATATCTGCGGATTGTTGATCAAGAGCGACCATAACAGCACATGTGTGTCCATCAAAGCCTGTCTTGGCATCATCATAACCGATTTCATTAACGGTCTTTCTGACAATTGCAGGGATATCAAGCTGTGCTTTTGTAGTAATTTCACCTGTAACAAGAATATATCCTGTACATGCTACTGTCTCACAAGCTACACGGCTCATAGGATCTGCTGCCATACAAGCATCAAGGATGGCATCCGAAACGGCATCACAAACCTTATCTGGATGACCTTCTGTTACTGACTCTGAAGTAAAAAGTAACTTTTCCATTTGATAACTCTCTTTCTCTGTTGTTAATAAAGCTTATTTAGCCTGAATTATTCATGAAGCTGTATTTGGACTAAAAACTGCTTCGTGAATCTTTAAATTTGATCCATGCAGCTTAAACTAATCAAATTTACCTGTAAAAAGGGTATAAAATCCCTGTGGTAAATTTTGAGTAGTTATT
>JAZLJM010000006.1:0-3774 GCA_045617805.1 Pseudobutyrivibrio sp. | reverse complement strand
AGTCGCAAAGTCAATTTTGGAGTTGTCTATGTCAACTCCTTTTGGACCAAATAGAAAAAGGAATACACAACAGGCAGCCACCACTCCGGCTATTATGATCCCTATTCTGGTTCCCTTTTTCACATGGTTTACCTCCTTTTTTAAGTTCAATCGCCCGCGATAATAATCGGTTCCGATTTTTAACGTTAGCGCCATTACGATTATACATATTTACCAAATGAAGCGCTACAAAAAGGCAATAATACTATCATATGTGTACAAAGTTAGTCACAAAATGTGTTTTTAGATGTCCTTTAAGCACACATCTGACCATTATGTTCACAAGGGATTCGGATTATGCTATAATTACACCTAAATATTTACCGGAGGAACAGTATGAGGCCAAGACAGGATGAAGTACGGATATACGAAACTGCGTTAAAGCTATTTGCTTCATATGGCTATAAAAAAACCACGCTTGAAGACATTGCCCAGGAACTCGATATGAAAGGTGCCAACCTCTACTCCTACGCTACCAGTAAATTGGCACTTTATCATAACTGTGTCTCTTACGGACTGAACAAGTGGCAAACATATGTTGTAGACTCAATTTCTGGTATTGAGGATTCCTACGAATATTTTACTAAGCTTTGCCAATGTTCTATAGAGTACTTAAGCCATGACAACATTTTTAGATTAATACTCAAAAGAGACCCTGACATTTTTCCTATGTTTCCTGAAGCAGATCCTTACGAAGAGATAAACAGCCGATCTTTTGATATCCTTAAAGCAGCTCTTGATCGAGGAGTAAAAGACGGCACATTTGCTCCTATAGATACCGAAAAAATAACTCGCGTACTTTTTACCATGTATAAAACACTGATTATAGAATCATATATTCGTGACGATGATGATTCAATTATGGAATCATTCCCTGAAATCATGTTAGTAATAACAAAAGGATTACTTAGAAGATAGCAATACATACAACTTTCAGCAATTGAAAACAGTTAAGGTTAACAAACCTTAACTGTTTTTTTTATTATCCGTTGACATGGAATTTTAAAAGGGATAGCATTTTATTATAAATTATTAATTTAATAATTTATAAACTTAACAAGTTATAAGTTTAGTTTAAACCTATTTATGAAAGGAGAATTAGTATGGCTTACAAGTATTTGTCACCTGAGTGGCGAGATGCTGTATATGAGGCACTCGTAGAGAAGTTCAACAAAGATGGGAAAAACCCAAAGGCTACTGCCGACTTGAATAATATCTATCTTGATTGCCCAGACGGGAAAGAAAGATATTATTACATTTCAATCGTCGAAGGTAACATAGACAAAGTAGAAATAGGCGAAGGAGAAGGGCCTGCTGCAAAGTTCAAAATAACAGGCAAATACGAAGACTTTGCAAAATGTACACGTGGCGAAATGAGCTCTCAGCGGGCTCTTATGTGTGGAAAATTCAAATTTAAAGGTAATCTCACCATGGGTCTAAAGTTAGCGTCTCTTTCGGATCGCCTAAACAAAATAAGCGCGGAAATCCCCACTGATTACTAAAAAGGAGGTATTTTTATGTCTAGGTATTTAAGCGACAAAAGTAGTCCATACTACATCGATCATCCCAATAGGATAAGTCAGATTCAATCCCTAATGGCTAAGAATAACATTGATGTTTACCTCGGTAGTCGCCTGCGTACCATGAGTTGGACAACTGACGTTTTCTGTCCATGGAGAAGTTACATTGTCATCCCGGCTGAAGGTTTACCGACCGCTTTCATATTTGTTATAGATGCAGGACGAGTGATGGATGAAACGTGGTTACCTGAAGAAAATGTTATGGCATTTGCTCCGATGGGCGGTGCCGATCAAATCAGTATAATTTCCAACTTTATTTTCGAAGAGTGTTTAAAAGGTAAAAAAGGTCGAATAGGTGTTGAAGCTGGCATGGGCTGCTATCTACCGGAAGGTAATCTGACATGGTATGAGTATGAGCAGTTCAAAGTTGCTCTTGAGCCCAGTGAACTCGTAAATGCTCTAGACATAGTAGATGAACTTCAAATGATAAAGGATGCCGGGACAATAAACCGGTTTAGACACGCATCTGAAATCTGTGATGCAGGACACTATGGATTTTTGAATGATATTAAATATGGTGGCTGGAAAGGTATGACTGAAACTGAAGTTGCAGGACTTTGCGGATACCACATGAGAAAAGCCGGAAGTTTGTGGGAATGGTCTTTTACAGGTGGCAATGAAATAGCTTCAGGATACAGAACAGGCATGGCAGCATGCGCTTGCACACCTGCGACAGACAAAAAACTCGAATATGGTGAACCTTTGATGGTTGATATTCATAGCATGTTTATGCTTACAGAAGGCGACCATTCTCACAACTATTTTCTAGGTACAGCAACTGAACGGCAGTTGTGGCATGCACATAATTTTGAAACGATTGTCAAGGCAACGCTGAATACCTACAGAGCAGGTTGTTCGCCGAGTTCTCTTTCGGATGAACTAATGGATCTTGCGGCTTCTCAGGGATTTGCGGATTACATGGTTCCCGGATTTGAGCACGGCATCGGCATGATAGGTGATGAGTGGCGAATAGGAATCAATGATGGCCCGATTCCATATTGGACCAATCCGGATCATATTTATCAGGAAAACGAAATGGTAATATGTGCTATGCAATACGCATGTCCGGAAGAAAATATAGGATTCCGTTATGAAAACCCAATACTAATTACTAAAGATGGATGTGAGTACATGAGTAAATTTCCTCTCCAGATTGAAGTAATAGAGTAACACATAGCGTCAAAAAAGCTCAGGACTTTTGTCCTGAGCTTTTTATTTTTATTTTTCATTTAGTTCATAGGTGAGCAATTCAATATTCAGATCATACTTTTTTGTTGTTCCATCAGGAGTTTTGATAATCAATTCCGTGTTTCCCCTTTTCTTAAAGTCGGCATGAACAACACATGAATCTGACCAGTCAGGTTTTTCGATGGATACATCACCGTATTTATCATCCGCCAATGAACCCTGGTACTCACTGGTGATATCTTTTCCATCAACGGAGCTTAATAAATCTGTAGAATATCTCAACGGATTCATAACAGTCATAATGGTTATCACTGTAATAAGCACAGCAATTACCACAGTACCTACTATTTTTATTTTTTTGTCTTCGAATAACACATTAGGATACAGGAGCATCATTGCAGCGCAAAAGACAATTGTCAGTATATAGTACGGATAACAGAAAGTGAAATATGATAAAGATACCAAATAGTATCCATACTTCAAATGACACAGCTATCGTATGCAGTGAAGTATCTTTTACCTGTGGAAATATACATACCAAAGCAGTAAATATACCGGCCACTATTGCAAATACCAGGAGTTTCGGCCAGCTTAAATTTATACCGCCGAATATTTTTTTGTTTTTTCCATATATAACCTCATCCTTTTTTATTTACCAAAGCCACGTTCATTATGCACTTTAAACAAAAATAATTCCACTTTTTAGTGAAAATACATAATATGTGTATACGTGGTATTACAATTAGTGCATTAGTATATCATGTGTCAATACAATAATCTGATTTTAAGCAAAACAAAACGGCACGAAACGTACGCTCGTGCCGTCTGTTTCATCAGGTAGGTCTACCTTATTGATATATGTGAAGCTTAAGGATTGGGCATGACCTTAAGCGACACGACTTGTTCTGTCAAACTCCGCAAGGTAACGTTCTGCCTTGTCTGTGTTTGACTCGTTAAGCTTTGCAGC
>JAZLJM010000005.1:0-2256 GCA_045617805.1 Pseudobutyrivibrio sp. | reverse complement strand
TTCTTCTTCAAAGTCATCACATACATCATTACAAAGCTGACAAATGCTGCATTTGTACTTTGAAGTTTTAGTACAGCCTAATGGACATATATTTTTCCTATCACAAGTTTTTCTGTGTTTGCAGGCATTGTAAGGATAGCTTGAGTAACCTGATTTCTGATCATAGGAATATCGCTTAATCTCTTTGGCAACGGTAGTTCTATCCTTGCCAATAGATTTTGCAATCTCACCAAAGGACATTTGATATTTCAGACCTTTCTGAATTTCAAGTCTTTCATCAAAAGTTAAATATTTAGACATAGTGGCTCCTTTCATGCCGCTAGCCTTGATATATTAACATATAAAAAAGAAGACCTGTAAACTTACAGATCCTCTTTGTAAGAGAAAGTCCATACCGCTTTCTCTGCCTATATTTACTACTAAACTTTACTCAATTCAAAGATTAGGTATGGATTTTTGAATTACAATTGAGATATCCCTTCATATTCCTTCATCATAACGCTAAATATCAATCTAATTAGATATTTTGCGTTTGCTTGATATTTTGCGGTTTGTGTTTTTCGGCACCTTTGTTTTGTTTTTTTCGGCACACGCTTTTTTCTGTTATACCCACTCAAATAGTTATGCATGGGTATAACAGGTATAACTATCCTGCAAACTGCGGCATAATCTCCTATACATCCAAATGGTTATCAACACCTTCACTCCCCCATCGACCTCGCATATTCCTCAAACGCAAATTCCTGTGAAACATTAGTATAAATGTCCATTGTTGTAGAGATGTCTTTATGCCCCATAACCATCTGAGTTACCTTAACATTCACTCCTCGTTCGCACAAAATTATTGCAAAGGTATGCCTTAAGGAGTGACAGCTAAGATGAGGAAGCATCATTTCGTCAGGAAGCCCTTTTTCTTCAATCCTACAATTATACGCTCCGACAATTCTGGTAAGTGCCTTGTTGATGGCGCAAGGGTCGAACATTTTTCCAAACCTGTTAAGAAAAACAAAATCAGTGTAACCATCTACATTTTCTGCGCAGGTTATGTTCTTTGCGGCGAGAATTTCTTTTTCCATCAGAAAAGCTTCAAATACTTTTTTATCAAATGGAATTTTTCTGATACCCGCGACTGTTTTTGCACCATCAGAAAAGTGATATCTTGCTTTTTCACCCGCACTTGCATAATAAACAGCGTTGTGATTTACTTCCAGATATTTACCGGCAAGATTTACATCGCACCAACGAAGAGAGACTATCTCGCTCAAACGCAAGCCCGTGTGGATTAGCACATAAATTACAGGATACCAGTCGCAAAACTCTTCTGATTCGTAAATGTAATCCGTGAGCCTGTTTGCTTCGTCTTCATTTAAGCCCATGCGAGTACTTGTATGTTTTGAATGATTTCTTTTTATCTCCTTAGTTGCTCTGGTTGCCGGATTTTTCATCAAAATATCACTGTCCACGGCGTGCTGAAAGATTTGGAACAACACATTTTGAATTCTGCAGATTGTTTCCACGGATATTTTTCTCTCAATTTTTAAATTCAAATAAAATGCCTTTATATCCACGGTTTTAATATCTTCTATGTTGTTTTTGCCTAGACTGTTTCTGACAAATGAATCATATATCTGACTGTAGCCTCTTATTGTTGTTTCTTTAAGTGCTATTTTTCCCGCAATCCACATCTCATATGTATCATTTAATGACAATTCTTTAAGCCCGTAAAGTATGCAAGTTCGCTCCTTATAAGCAATCTTTGCTTCCTCAATCCTTAATCTCTGAAGCCGCGCTTCGTATATACTACGGCGTACACCTCTGTGGTCCGTGTAGCGGTATTCATACCTTCCATCAGCCCTTTCAATTTCTCCCTTGAATAAATTGTTGCCCTTCGAATCACATCTTGTTGTAACCATATATTGTTACCTCCCGTTTATTTGATATGTTCAAATGATAGCAACTCTTTTCCCGAATTATCAGTCTTATAGTTTTCCCGCCGATTTAAGACAATTAAAGGTTATGGCAACTGTGGTCAAAAGTGGTCAAAAAAAGACCCCCGATTGCCTCGGGAGCCTTGATTTTACTGAATAAATTAGTTGAGTGATTTCATCGTAGGGACGTTTCATAGGTGGTGTACGACTATTCCCTATTATGCCCGATAACTCCTTCTTTTATTATCGTTCGTATACCGATTATGACCGGAAAATACCGACCATTTCGTGGTCAGTTTTTAGTCTTTTCAGTTTTTTGTGGTCAAAC
>JAZLJM010000004.1:0-33852 GCA_045617805.1 Pseudobutyrivibrio sp. | reverse complement strand
AAAATTCTTTTGAATCCATTTACGGAGAGTAATGAATTTGATATTTCATCAATTGTATTTGGATTTTACGCTCATTTTTCTTTTATTTGTTTAGTAGTTTGTTACTTTTTGGATATGTTGAATAGCAATATTTATTATTCGTGGTTCTTTTTTACATTAGGGATATTTAGTATAGTTTCATCTTTATGGTTCTTTTTTGATTATAAAAAGAAACATAAAATTATTATGCGTATTATAGATATTTTTATGGTTGTTTTTTCAGTAATGTTTGGATTATTGGTAATGACATTTTCCGTAATTAATTTATTAAGAGGCTAACCATACATAAACTGTCTTTGCTTTAGGGGAAGATTCAAATAATGATAATTATTGAGATATTCAAGAATGGGAGAAGAATTTAAAAATATGGCGAGCAAGAATAGGCTGGGCCAGGTGTGCTATTTCCTTAAAGATGAGAAGATATATTACTATTATCTTGATGAGCCGGATAACATCTATGAATACTGCGTATATGAAGAAAACTGTAATTCGTGAGGTATAATTTATGAAGAAAATAAAATGTATTATACTGGTGGCTATAATTTTAGTTCTAGTTTTTGGATCAATAATAAGATACCGAGCGGCTAATCACTATATTGATTATCAGTACATAACAGAGATAGAAGATGATGTGGAAAAGGATGAATATACAATTTTGTATTCACAAGAAGAATTAGAGTATTTTGAAAGTCTTTGTGGAGATATAGAGCTTCCGCCTGGTTTTGATTTTGAAAAAGATGCATTATTAATTACATCTGGTCATTGCTTGAAACGAGCATATTACAATATATCTGATGATGAAAAATTTCTTGCTACTAGTCATTTTATTTATGTAATGTTAGATAGAGAGAAAGAAAACAAGGTATATGTGTATTCCATTTCTAATAGATATAATGACTTTTTCTTTTCTCAAAAGTATACAGAAGATTATCAGTCTATCTTTTTCGAATAAGAAGCAAGAGAAAGTACAACTCTCTCAAAAACAAACTCCAGGGCGGATGCAGCTACAAGGATATGTAAATGCTATTGAAGCCAAAATTCTTGATGATCCTGCAGCAATACAACTATTTGCATCTGGATTTACATTGTTGACCAACTCATTTTGTAGTGAGTGATAATGAGGAGTTTTCATGAATAAAACAAGATTAATAAAAAAAGTAATAGGTGGAGTTCTTGCTGAAAAGGGGTTTAAGTATACTCGATGTGAATTTAAGATTGTATGGACTTTTGAAAGAACAGTTGGCGATGTTGTTCAGAAGGTATATCTTCAGGAACATAGTTGTTTTCAAGAAGAATTCAAATTGATGTTTTGTACTTCTGCACCTGGAAATGGGATGAAAGAAATCGGGACAGTTCTTCCAGAGTATGAAAAGCAAGAGTACTGGTCAGCAACAACTGAGGAAGAACTAATAGAAGTGCTTGAGTTTTTTGCAAACTTTATTCGCGAATATGGATTTGATTTACTGGAAGATATGCTTACAGAAAAGCCTGATTTTTTCGAGACAAAAGAGCGTAAGCAGTATTTCAAGGAGCATCGAGAGGAATTAGTAGAACAATATGATGCAATTTATCATATATTAGGAAATGGATCACGAACAGATCAGTTAAAGCATATAGATGATGTATTATATGAAAACAGAATAGCCGAGGAGACTGAGGAAGATGTTAAAAGAATATATGATTTATGGCTAGGTATGGCGGCAATTTTGATAGAAATAATATTAGATTATCAAGAAAATGCAACAGTAAATTATGATACATATAACGTTGAAATACAGTTTACTCACTGGGAGAATACTTTAATGCCAATATTTAATATAGTACAAGCATGGAGAATTTATCATGATTTTAATGATCCATCAGATAGTGTTGTATATGACAGATATAAAGATGCCTTATTTTATAAGTTTTAATTTATGAAAAAATAGAAAAAGGGTATATTCATAGATTCGTTTTGAATTTCATAAAGATTTTTCTGCATGATGAGCTTGGTTCACCCAGAGCCCTTTGCATTTACCGGCTACCAGGAGAATGAGGTATCAGGCCTTAAGTTTGCACAGGCAAGATACTACAGTGCAGAAACAGGTCGCTTCCAGTCAGAAGATTTTCCTAAAATAACCAATAAATTTGACATCAATTTCATTCAAAAATATAATGATTTTAATTAGAGGTTTTTCTTTTTTTAAGAGGTAAATACTTTATGGGAACATATTTTAATCCAAATAATGGAAGCTTTACAAAAGATAGAAATTATAAAATTTATATAGATAAAACTGGTTTGTTAGAGTACCTGAATCAGCAGCTTAATACACCCAAGAATTGTATAGCGCTTAGCCATGCTAGACGTTTTGGTAAGTCACATGCTGCAGGGATGATTGATGCATACTATAGTCGTGGCTGTGATTCTTCAAATCTTTTTGATGATACAAAGATTGCAGAAAGTGTTGATTATCGCAAATATATGAATCAATACAATGTGATTCATTTGGATATTTCTTCTGCGTGGGATTTTCATAAAGAAGATTTGGTGGAGTTCATCAAAAAAATGGTGTGTGAAGACTTTAAAAAAGATTTTGAAGACACGCTTGATTACACTAAGGATTTATACCAGCTCATAAATGATGTTTATTTGAAGACTAATATTCCTTTTGTAATCATTATTGATGAGTGGGATTGTGTAATTCGAAACAGCGAAAACAGTGACCTGGTGCATGGATATCTTCAATTTTTGCATTCTCTTTTTAAATCTGAAGAGTCAAAGTCATTTTTAGCACTTGCGTACATAACAGGAATTTTACCTATAAAGAAGATTAAGGATGAATCGGCACTCAATAATTTTAGGGAATATACAATGCTTAAGTCAAAGCCGATAACAGAGTACTACGGTTTTACTGAGGATGAAGTAAAGTCTCTTTGTGAAAAATATGAGATGGATTTTGAAGCAACGAAGGCTTGGTACAATGGATATTTAATAGATGGAATGCATATGTATAATCCTAATTCTGTTGTGCAGGCAATGGTGGATAGGGATCTTGATTCTTACTGGAAAAACACATCGTCCTTTGCATCGATAAATACCTTCATTACGATGAACTACGAAGGCTTAAAGGATGACATAATCGGAATGCTCGGTGGAGACAAGGTTTATGTTGATACATATACATTCCAAAATGATTTTTCTACAGTAGGATCAAAGGACGAAGCACTTACAGCTTTGATTCATCTCGGTTATTTGGGATATGACGCTGAAGACATGAGTGCATTTATTCCTAATTATGAAGTTAAGGCTGCATTTAATGCGGCGTTGAAAACAGGTAGCTGGAAAGATATTAGCAAGACCATTTCAAGATGTGACGAGCTTCTTAGAGCAACAATTGCGATGGATGAACAAAAGGTTGCTGAAATAATCGAGCTTGCTCATGACACTTATACATCTGTTCTTAAATACAATGATGAGAATTCACTTAGCTGTGTGCTTACAATGGCATACTTTACAGCGCCAGCCTACTACAACATGATTAGAGAATTCCCAGCAGGCAAGGGCTTTGCTGATTTTGTATTTATCCCAAGGGCAAATGCAGGCTCGCGCCCAGCGCTGGTCGTAGAGCTAAAGTACAACAAGGATGCAGATACTGCTATTAAGCAGATAAAAGAAAAGCGATATCATGGAGCCTTAAAAGGGTATTCTGACAAGGTATTCTTAGTCGGAATAAACTATGATGTAGAGAATAAGCATCATTCGTGTATAATCGAAGAGATGTAGATTAAATCAAGAACACTTCGGCGTTCTTGATTGCTGAAATTATAAGTAGTGAATATTATTAAGAAAACAAAAACGTATTTGAGTTGATAAAAAGTCTGGCATATGCTATATTACTTTATGTTGCAAGTCAACATTAGGAGGTTAAAATGGAGACATTAAAGTTAGTTCTTATTATATTATTAGTTATTATCAGCGTGGCAATTACAGCGATTGTTCTTGCACAGGAAGGTAAGCAGAATGGTCTCAGTTCTTTATCAGGACAGCAGTTTGATTCTTACTGGAGCAGAAACAAAGGACGTTCGAGAGAGGGATTACTTGTTAAATTAACAACAGTTCTTGTTATTCTTTTCTTTGTTATATCTGCAGTGCTTAATATTGGAAGCTTTTAATGAATTTTTGCCACCCGCTTTTGGGTGGCTATTTTTTTATCTGAGAGCTGATAAAGCTTTATCGATTTTTCGGGTAATAATAGTAAACTAATAGTAGATGTTAAGTTGTAGCACTTGTATACTATAATTGTAGGGGAGATTTTAGAAAGGAACAATAATCTTTGATTTTTATCAAGGGTTATTTGGCGTTTGTATTTGTATGAAAGAATTTGATAAACAAAAGCATTTTTTAATGGATGTTTTTAAAAGTCCTGCATATGTTCCAATGAAGAAAAAAGATTTGGAAATTCTTCTAGATGTAAAAGCTGAGAAGAAAAATGAGTTCAAATTGGTTTTGGATGAATTGGTGGATGAGGGACTTGTTGAAATTACAAAAAGAGGAAAATATCAGATTGTAGAAAATTCCAAGCCAAAGATAAAGCTGAAGGATCACAAGAAAAAACAGACAAAAAATACAAATAAAAAAGCGAAGAATTTTGAAGCTTTATCACCTCAGGCTACAGATGAAGCGTGTGATGCAAATCATTCGGATGGCACAAAGATTATTGGTACTTTTATTTCACACAAGGATGGTTTTGGCTTTGTAACTGTTGAAGGAATGGAAGAGGATTTCTTTGTTTCCAAAGATAATACATTAAATGCTATGCAGGATGATACTGTTGAGTGTATCCCTTATTTTTCGACATATGGTAAGAGGCAGGAATTAAAGGTTGTAAGAATTGTCGCACATGGTGTTGAGGATGTTGTTGGAACCTATGAAAAGTCTGAGCATTTTGGATTTGTAATTTGCGATAATAAAAAGATGCAGCGTGATATTTTTGTTCCCGAAGGAAAGGATATGGGGGCGGTATCCGGTCACAAGGTTGTTTGCCATATCTATGATTATGGTTCGGATTCAAAAAAGCCAGAGGGAACTATTGTTGAAATTCTTGGTCATAAGGATGATCCTGGAGTTGATATTTTATCAATTATCAAGAGCTTTGGGATTGAAACAGATTTTCCAGATAAGGTTATTAAGCAGGCTACTACTGTTTCTAAGCCGGTTTCACAGGCTGATATGGAGGGCAGAAGAGATTTTAGAGACCAGCTTGTAATTACAATTGATGGCGCAGATACGAAGGATATTGATGATGCTGTTTCATTGCAGATGGATGGGGATAATTATTGTCTCAGTGTGCATATTGCTGATGTAACAAATTATGTTCAAGAATCCTCAGCTCTTGATTTAGAGGCGATAAAAAGAGGTACATCTGTATATCTTGCTGACAGAGTTATTCCAATGCTTCCACATCAGCTTTCGAATGGATGTTGTTCATTAAACGAAAAAGAGGATAGACTTGCGCTTTCATGTTTGATGACATTTGATAAGAATGGTAAGCTGATTGATCACGACATATGTGAATCTGTAATTAATAGTAAGCACAGGATGACATATGATAGTGTATATAAGATTATGACACAGGATGAAAAAGAGCGTGAAATTTATTCTGATATTTCTGAGATGATTGATAGGATGTATGATCTTTCAAAAATTTTAAGGAAAAAGAGAAATAAGCGTGGCGCAATTAATTTTGATTTTCCTGAAACATATTTTGATTTAGATGAACAGGGTAAGGTTTTAGGAATCCACGAATTTGAAAGAAATGATGCACATCTTTTGATTGAAGATTTTATGCTTGCTGCAAATGAAACTGTTGCTGAGCATTTTTGCAGGCTGGAGTCACCTTTTGTATATCGTGTTCATGGAACGCCAGATAAAGAAAAGATTAAGACTTTATCGACATTTTTAGGTGCGTGCGGATATGCTTTTAGAGCAAATACTGAGAATTTGCATCCTATGGAAATCCAGAAGATGCTTAATTCAATCGAGGGCAATGAAGAGGAAAAGGTTATTACAAAAATGACCTTAAGGAGCATGCAACAGGCAAAATATGAGGTTGAATGTAAGGGACATTTTGGACTTGCTGCAAAGTATTATTGTCACTTTACATCTCCAATCAGAAGATATCCTGATTTGCAAATTCATCGAATAATCAAGGATCATCTGCGTGGTAGGATGAATGAACGTAAAATTACTCATTACAATTCTTTTTTGTCAGTTATTGCAGATTCTTCGAGCAAGCTTGAAAGAAGGGCGGAAGAATGTGAGCGCGAAGTTGATAAGCTTAAGGTGGTTCAGTTCATGAAGGATTATGTAGGGCAGTCCTTTAAGGCTTCTATTTCAAGTATTACTGGCTGGGGATTTTATGTTGAGCTTGAAAATACTGTAGAGGGTCTTGTTCATGTATCGACTCTCTCTGATGATCATTATGAGTTTATCGAGGAAAATCTTACGCTGGTAGGACAGAATGCTGGACGAATATTTAAGCTTGGCCAAGAGGTTGAGGTAATTTTGACGGCTGTTGATGAAACAGTACGTACATTAGATTTTGAATTAGTTGAATTTTATAGATAAGAGGCAAAATGAATAAAGAAGGACGTAAATTAATAGCAAATAACAAAAAGGTTTATCATGAGTACTTTTTAGAGGAACAGTACGAGGCAGGAATTGAGCTTCATGGTACTGAGGTTAAATCTATGCGTATGGGAAAGTGCTCGATTAAAGAGGCTTTTGTTAGAATCGATCAGGGTGAGGTATTTATCTACCAGATGCATGTATCTCCATATGAAAAGGGAAATATTTTCAACAGGGATCCACTTAGACCTAAGAAGCTGCTTTTACATAAAAGTGAAATAAATAAGCTTTTAGGTAAAATTAAAGAAACTGGTTATACGCTCGTGCCAGTAGAGGTTTATTTGAATAATGGACTTGTTAAAGTCAAAATTGCTTTGGCACGTGGTAAAAAGCTGTATGACAAGCGTGATGATATCAAGAAGAAGGATATGAAAAGGGAAGCACAGCGAGACTTTAAGGTTCGAAACATCAGATAATTATGAAACAGTTTTTTACATATATCGTACGAGGGTGCGATAATTCCTTATACACAGGATATACCACTGATTTACATCGGCGAGTAGCAGAGCATAATGGCTTAGGGAAAAATGGGGCAAAGGCGACGAAGATGAAGCGACCTGTTTTTCTTGTGTATTTTGAAACGTTTTCTTCAAAAAATGCTGCAATGAGTCGTGAATGGCATATCAAAAAAATGTCAAAGCAACAAAAAGAGAGATTGATTATGGAAAATAAGATAATGAAAATTGTATTGGCATCAGCATCACCAAGGCGAAAAGAATTATTATTGCAGGTTGGCGTTGATTTTGAGGTTTGTCCTGTTGATATCGATGAGGCTTGCGATTTAGATAATCCAGCAGAATATGTTGAGTATTTAAGCAATAAAAAGGCGAGGTTTGTACATGAACTTCATAAAGATGAGGTTGTAGTTGCTGCGGATACTGTTGTTGCATACGATAATCACATTTTAGGAAAACCAGAGGATGAAAATGCTGCATTTGAGATGCTAAAGCTTTTATCAGGTCAGCTTCATGAGGTTTATTCCGGAGTTACGATTATCGATAAGGATGACAATATAAATACATTTTCAGTTTGTACAAAAGTAAAGATGTTTGAAAACTCTGATGAGACGATAAGAGCATATATTGATACAAAAGAGTGTATGGATAAGGCCGGCGCCTATGGTATTCAGGGGAAGGGCGCGATTTTGGTTGAAAAAATAGATGGTGATTACAATAATGTTGTTGGATTACCAGTGTCAAAGGTTTATTCAGAATTGAGAAAATTAACCTGGTAGTTTATTGATTTTTTCTTATTTTTTTTATATCATATTATTTGACTTTTGGGCTAGTCATGGTTTCGACAGGGGTCATGAAGCGGAAGAAGCGAGTCCCACGGTAATGGGTTAAATGGCCAAATTAAAATTAAACGCTAAGAATAATAATTTAGCAGTAGCAGCCTAGTATGGCTGTAATCACTCTTTTTGCACCTACGCATTAGGATGTTGATTTCGATTTCGTAGGAAACGACTTTTCCAAAGCTTTGAGGATTTGGGCGTATTATGAAGCTACTAAAGCAATTATCTTGTTTATGGGAGAATTGCGGAGGGAATGTTAAAGCATAAACTACACTCGTAGAAGGGCCGGGGAGTGGCTTTTGGACACGGGTTCGACTCCCGTCTAGTCCACTTTTTCCAATTCCCCAATTTGCTCAATAAAATTGGGGAGAGGAATATGTCTTCAAAGTATTACAGGGATATGTCACCTGAAGAACAAAGAGAATATCGCAGAAAACGTAGAATGAGAAGAAAATTAAAGGTTTTATTCAATTATTTTCTTGTTGTTGTAGGATTTCTTCTATTGATTATTTTATTTTCTAAATTCCTTTCAAAGGATACCAAAACATCCAAACAAGTTGAGAAAAAACCAGAAGACCACACAATTAATTATGAATTAAAGGTTTCTAAGAAGGATAAGCACAAAGAGACAAAAGTTGAAAGTGCTGATTCTAAAAAGAAAAAGAAACAAAAGAAGGAGGAGAATCTTTCTTTTGCTGCAAATGAAACCGAATCAACAGTTTCTATTAACCTGGAGTCTGTTGAAAGTCCTTATGCAATATTAATTAATTCAAATACTTCTGAAATTGTTGCTTCAAAAAATCCCAAAGAAAAGATTTATCCTGCTTCAATGACAAAGATTATGACAGTTTATACTGCTTCTAAGCATTTGAGTGCTGAGGATTTATCAAAAAAGGTTGAGATTAGTCATGAGGCGGTTGATTATGCATATGCACATGATTGTTCTACATCTGGTTTTATTGAGGGAGAACAGGTTACAGTAAAGGATTTGTTTTATGGTACAATCGGTCCATCAGGTGGAGATGCTGCTGTGCAGCTTGCTATGTATGTTGGAAAAGATCTTGATACCTTTGTTACAATGATGAATACAGAGGTTAAAAAGCTTGGATTAGCTGAGTCTACACATTTTACTAATCCAGTTGGTATATATGATGATGCGAATTATAGTACTGTCTATGATATGGCAATAATTCTTGAGGCAGCCATGGCTGATGATCTTTGTAAAGAGGTTTTATCAACAAAGGTTTATAATTCTGAGCCTACAAATCTAAATCCAGAGGGGATTACGATTTCTAACTGGTTTTTGAGACGAATTGAAGATAAGGATTTTGGTGGTGAAATCCTAGGCGCGAAAACAGGCTTTGTTGATCAGTCGAAAAGTTGTGCGGCTTCTTGTGAGCTTTCGGACAATAAAAATACATATTACTGTGTTACGGCTGGCGCTTCCAGCTCTTGGAGCTGCATAAATAATCATGTTGAAATATACAAGAATTATGCAAAATAGTTTTTATAGAAAGAAAAAATAAATGAATTTAATTCAGATAGATGATATAAATGATGAAAGAGTATCATTGTTTTCAAAATATAATGAAAAGCAATTAGCACATTTTTTTGAACCGGAACGTGGTGTCTTTATTGCAGAAACCTTTATGGTGATTGAAAGAGCCCTTGAAAGAGGCTGTGAACCGATTTCGTTTTATATTGAGGATTCATATCTTGAAAATGATGCTATTATCAGTTTTTTAGATAAATTTGAAGATATTGATATTTTTCATTCACCAATTGATGTTATAAACAAAATGACTGGCTTTAATTTGAATCGTGGAGTTTTGTGTGTTATGAGAAGGCCTGTACTTCCTTCTATAGGAGATTTTCTTGGTTCATTTTCTAAGCTGCTTGTGCTTGAGGATGTAATGAATCCTACAAATATTGGTGCAATTTTCAGGTCGGCTGCTGCGCTTGGGATTGAAGCTGTTTTGCTTACTAAGGCGTGTGCTGATCCTTTTTACAGACGTGCTGCCAGAGTATCTATGGGTACGGTTTTTCAGATACCGTTTACATATGTGGATGAATCTTGGCTTTATACTTTAAAGGAAAACAATTTTTCAACAATAGCAATGGCACTTTGTGATGATGCTGTTTCGATTGCTTCAACAGACTTAAAACGACTTGAAAAAAAGGCTATAATAATGGGGACTGAAGCATTTGGAATTAAAGATAATACTCTTAAAGCTGTTGATTATAAGGTTATTATTCCAATGCTGAATAATGTTGATTCTTTAAACGTTGCTGCAGCTAGTGCTGTTGCTATATGGGAATTACTTAAGGGGTAGACTGGCATGAAAAATAAAAAAAACAAAAAACTTAAAATGTTTTTGATAATTCTGATTTTGTCATTACTTTTTATTTTGGGTGCGATTTTATATTTTGATAAAATGCATGGGATAATAAACGATGCATTGACCTATGATGATAATCGCAGCTCGACTTATTCACAGGCTGAGGTTGATGACATGTTAAAGGAGGCTGAAAAAAATGGCAGAGATAGTCTTCTTAGTGAAATACGAAGTGCAATTGAAGGTGGCAAAGATTTTTTGAGTGTTCTAAAAGAGCTCTATCCAGATCATCTTATTGTTGCATCAAATGGAAGATATAATTGGGTTGAAATTAATCCTGATTTAAAGATGCATTCTTACGACAATGATGGAATTTCAAAAGACGAAAAAACAAAAGAAATAACATATTCAAGTGATGGTAGAGTTGTTTCGGTAAAAGGAATTGACGTTTCTTCGCACCAAGGAGATATTGATTGGGAGTTGGTAAAAAAGGATGGCGTTGAGTTTGCCTTTATTCGTGCATGCTATCGTGGATATGGCACAGGAAAATTAGTGGTTGATACAAAATGCATAGAAAATCTTCAAAATGCAAAGGCTGCTGGAATAAAAGTTGGTGTGTATGTTTTTTCTCAGGCTGTTACCAAGGATGAAGCTATTGAGGAAGCGGATACAGTTTTGTGTACATTAGATGGGATGAAGCTGGATTTGCCAATTGTTTATGATGTTGAAAAGCTTCCTAATAAGACTGCTCGAATGAATGCATTGTCAGTACAGGGGAGGACTGATATTGCGATTGCTTTTTTAGAAGAAATTAAAGCGTTTAATTATGATTGTATGTTATATCATAATACTGAAATGGGTGCGATGCTTTTTGATATGACAAGGCTTGAAGAATATGATAAATGGTTCGCTGCATATAGTGACAAACTATATTGGCCATATCAATTTGAGGTTTGGCAATATTGTGAAAAGGGAAGAGTTGCAGGAATTGATGGATATGTTGATTTAGATGTTTGGATGTCTGAGTTTAAGTAATAATTAACATTTTTTTTGAAATCTTTTGCAAAAGTTTGTATTTTTTATTCAAAAAATATGATTTTTTTATGGATTTTTTTTGAACTAATTGCTACAATGTTTATAGATTTTAGAAATTGTTTGCAAAGGAAAAGATATGCCAAGTTACAAAGTTGGGGGCTTTACTTTTTCTGATGAGATTTCTGCTAAAAATGCTTCTAAAGAAATGAGAGCAGTTGAGTATCTTTTGAAACAACTTTCAAATGCTGACGAGGCTGAGGTGTTAAATATATACAATCAGCTTTTGGATAAGCACATTTTTAACACAGAAGTAGGGTTGTCTTTTTTAAATCAATTAAGGGCTAATTTGATTGATTCGCAGACATATTCAGAAAAGGATATCAGGCCTGTTTATGCAGTAGATATGACTTCTTCACAGCAGGAGATGGCAAAAACTCCTGATGCTGTTGAATCTTCTTATGATACAAGTGATGGTTCTTCTGAAGACAACGAGGATGTATCAGAAGAAGAGTCGGTAGAAGTATTTTCTACTGACGCAAAAAAGCAAATACGCAGGTTAAAGCGTATAAACAGATTACTTTTGGTCTTATGTATTACTTTAACCCTTGTGGTTATTGGAATGTTTTATATAAGTACAACTATCAATAGTCCAAATATTTTGAACTATGAAGAAAAAATTATTAACAAATATTCTGATTGGGAGCAGGATCTTACACAACGAGAAAATGCACTCAGAGAACGAGAACAAAATAATTAGATGAAGAGATGGGGATTTTACTATGGGGAAGAACAAAATTCTTGTAGCTGATGATGAGAGCCGAATGAGAAAACTTATCAAGGATTATTTATCAAGAGAGGGTTATGAAGTTGTTGAAGCCGAAAATGGTGAGCAGGCACTAGATATTTTCTATATGGATAGTGATATTCAGCTTCTTATCTTAGATGTCATGATGCCAAAGGTTGACGGTTTTGCTGTATTAAAAGAAATTCGTGAGACATCAGCAATTCCAGTTATTATGCTTACTGCTAAAGGCGAGGAAAATGATGTTTTAAATGGTTTTGAGCTTGGTGCTGACGAGTATATCAACAAGCCATTTTCACCAAAGATTTTAATGGCTCGTGTTAATGCGGTGTTGCGTAGAAGCAATGATGACAATCCTGGAAAGACAGTTGTTGAGGCAGGTGGAATTCAGTTAGATATCGATGCACATGTTGCTACAAACGATGGAAATCCAGTTGATCTTTCTGTTAAAGAATTTGAATTATTATACTATTTTATTAACAACGAAGGTATTGCACTTTCTCGTGAAAAGATTCTTAATCATGTTTGGGATTACGATTATTTTGGAGATGCTCGTACGATTGATACTCATGTTAAGAAGCTTCGTAGTAAACTTGATGATAAGGGCAATTATATAAAAACTATCTGGGGAATGGGTTATAAATTTGAAGTTGATACTAAAGCCTAGAAAAATAAATCGCCAAATTACAGTTTTGATTATTACAGTATTATTTGCTTCCTTAGCATTTTGTGTACTAATTAATTCCTGTTTTTTAGGCGATTTTTTCGTGGTTCAAAAACAAAGGGATATGAGACAGATGTATGTCTCATTAGATAAAAAGATTTCTGATTCAAATAATGCAAATGTAAATTTTTCTAATTATATCACTCAGTTAAGTGATGAAAATTCTGTAAAAATTCTTGTTTCAGATGATGATTATAATGAAATATACTGCACCAAGGGCAATAAGTATACACTTATTAGTCATTTTAAAAATACTTGTGCTGTAAGTAAAGAGGCTGAGCAGGTTTTATCAGGTGAACGTGATGTTGTCATTTTTACACAGGATTATTCTCAATTTGGAGATAACTATTTGATTCTTGTTGGAAGAATGCAAAATGGCGAATTGATATTTATTAGAAGTGCGAATGGTTTGATGGCTGAGGCTGCATCTGCATCTAATAAATTTTTGATTTATACGTTTATTTTAACGATACTTATTGCAATTTTCTTAAGTAGAGTTATTGTAGATATTTTTACTCGACCACTTTTTGATTTGATTGATATAGCAAAGTCTATTTCAAATTTTAATTTTGGCACAAAGTATATTCCTCAAAAAATTTATAATGAGCTGGATGATCTTGGTGAACATATTAATGAAATGTCGACATCTCTCGAACGTTCAATTAATCAGCTACAAAAATCAAATGAAAGCTTGAAGCATGATTTGGAAGTTCGTGAGGAAACTGAAAATATGCGTAAAGACTTTATTTCAAGTGTTTCACATGAACTTAAGACGCCTATCGCGCTTATTCAAGGCTATGCTGAGGGCTTGCAGGAAGGCATCATGGATGATGAAAACAGTCGTCAGATTTATCTTGATGTAATTATTGATGAAGCAAACAAGATGAATCGTCTTGTTAGAGAGATGCTTGTTTTAAATCAGCTTGAGGCCGGACAGATGAAGGCTGATTTTTCTGATTTTAATATTACAGAAATGGTTAATGGCATCGTTGAAAGCAATAGAATTTATATTGAAGGCCAGAGTATTAGTTATATTTTTGAAGGCGATGATAATTGCATGGTTTGTGCGGATGAGGTTTTGATCGAGCAGGTTCTCACAAACTTTATGTCAAATGCTATTCATTATGTAATGAATGAAAATGAAATTATTGTCAGATATAGCTATGAGAAGAAAAATAAGGTTAGAATATCTGTTTATAATTCAGGCAATAATATTCCTAAAAAAGATATCAAACAAATTTGGGATAAATTCTATAAAGCGGACAAGGCTAGAAGTAGAGAATATGGCGGTAGCGGTATAGGCTTGTCTGTTGTAAAGGCTATTATGGAATTAATGCACGAAAAATTTGGTGTTGAAAATCTACCAAATGGAGTTGAATTTTGGTTTGAACTTTCTTTGTCAAAAGACGAAAAGTTTAAACAAAATTCATAGATTTTTCCCATTTTTATCGTTGAATGTTACGATTTTTAATGATAACATTATAATCAGTTATAGAGGTAAAATAGGAGATGGAAATGAAGTTTAAGCGAGTATTGCTTTGTATTTCAATTTTTTGTTTTTCTATTTGTACAACAGGTTGTGGGGATGCGTTATATACCATGACCCCTGAAGAAGAAAATACCATAACACTTTACGCTGCAAAGGTGGTTACAAAATTCAATCAAAACCAGACTACCGGCATATGCAATGCTAGAGTTAGAGAAGGTGAGCTGGATTTACCATCTGAGGATTCTTTGGATGAAGAACAAGAAAATCCTGATGACTTGCTAGAGGAAACTCAAGAAGGGGTTATCGAAGAGGAAAATCTTGAAGAAAATACCGAAGAACAAACTGCAGAAAATCAGGAAGAAGAATCAGAAGCTGTGTCTTCAGATTATTCTCTGTCTGAGGCAATAGGTATTGATGGAATGGAATTTTCCTGTTCTTCATTTGATGTTTGTGATGAATACAAAGCATCATCTAAATTTGTACTGACACAAGAGCAAGGCAAAAAATATTTAGTTTTGTACATTGAAGGAAAGAATACATCTGGTGATGATGTAGAAATTTCACGTGGAAATCAATATGAGTTAATAGTAGATGGGAACAAAAGCACGTCTACAAAGACTTATGTTTCAAAGGATTTAGCGAACTTCAAGGGTACAGTAGAAAAAGGTGCTACGAAGGATTATATTTTAGTTTTCCAGTTTGATAATTCTTCGGTAGAAGATATTTCGTCAGTGAGTCTTCAAGTTACTAATAATGGCGAGACCCGAGGTACTAGAATTTAAGAATCATTTTGTTGATTTGGTGAGAGGAGATTTACATGGATACTAACATTTTATTGGAATCTGGAACAAATGAGCTTGAGGTGCTCGAATTTAAGGTTGGCAACAATTTTTATGGAATCAATGTTGCCAAGATTAGGGAAATTTTGTTATATCAACCAGTAACACCACTTCCTAATTCACATCCTTGTGTTGAAGGTATTTTTATGCCGAGAGATACAATGATTTCAGTAATTTCATTAAGAAAGTGTCTTGATATCAAAGAAAAAGCTGAATCAGATGGTTTGTTTATTATTACAAACTTCAACAACTTAAATACAGCGTTTCATGTTGATGAGGTGCTTGGAATTCATCGTGTATCCTGGGAAGAAATTATCAAGCCAGATGCAACTATAAGTTCAGATGAATCTGGAGTTTCAACTGGTGTGATTAAGTTAGAGAAGAAGCTTGTTGTTATTCTTGACTTTGAGAAGATTGTTGCAGATATCAATCCTGAGACTGGTCTTAAGGTATCAGATATGGACAATTACGCATCTAAGGATAGAAGTAAATCACCGATTCTTCTTGCTGAAGATTCACCACTTCTTTCTAAACTCATTGTTGAGTGCTTGAGAAAGGCTGGATATACAAATCTCATTGTTAATATGAATGGACAGGAAGCTTGGGATAAGCTTGTTGCTATGCTTAAAAAGGGAACTGTTCTTGATGATGTTCATTTGATTATTACTGATATTGAGATGCCTTTAATGGATGGTCATCGTCTAACAAAGCTTGTTAAGGATGATGACACAATGAAAAATATCCCTGTTATCATTTTCTCGTCACTTATTAATGATGAGATTCGCAAAAAGGGTGAGAGCCTTGGCGCTGATGCACAGCTTACAAAGCCTGAAATTGGTAAACTTATCGAAGTTGTTGATCAGCTTGTTGAAAAGTATGAGCAAAACAGGAAGTAAGAATTTGCAAATATGGGGATGTGATATGTCACATCCCCTTTTTATCGTAGAACAGCCAGACGGTAACGGATAATATATTAGATTTTTTTAATTAATATATTTCTGGTTAAAAATGTTATGGGAGGATGGTTATGTCTAAGTCAGAAGACTATCTTGATGGACTATTAAATTCAATAACAAAAGCAAAGACTGATGTAACTCAACTTCAAGAAGAGGAAATCAAAAAACAGGAGAATTATTCAACTCGTCGACATAAAGTTGCTCCTGATGAGGATTTTCTTGGTGCTAATGGTATTTCATCAAGCTCTATAGAGTCAGAGAGTAAGCATCATTTTTTACGAAAATCTTTTACTGAAGATGACTTTTTAAAAGAATTTGAGGAAGAATTATTAAGCGGAAAAGCTGATTCATTGATTGATGATTTTGAAATGGAAATCGATGAAGAAGAGAGAATTTTTGAAGAAACAGGTGAGGTTCCGGCATATAATTCAGTTGTAGATGCATTATTGAATAATATTGATAATGCTGTTTTTAGTGCACAAAATACAAGTATTCCTGAATCAAATTTACAGGATGAAAATGCTGATGCTGATATAGCTTTAGAGTCGCTTGATACAGATGATAATGATGCGATAGAATCATCTGAAATTGATATTGATATGGATATGATGGAGGATTCATCTCAGTCTACAGATAGTTCAGATTCTTCAAATGATATTTTGAATGTTGTTGAAGGTATGCTGAGTGGTGAGGAGGATTCTGATTCTGCACTTAATATTGATGATTTACAGGATTTAAATCTTGATGATGGTGACGAAGAGCCCTTATCTGAGTTTGCTCCAGATGAAATGGATGCAAAGGATGCTGAGGAATTTGGCGAAACAAGCTTAACTGATGGTCTAGATCTTGAAAATATTTTATCAGAAGATGCGGATTTGCAGGATATTGAATCGATTCTTGATGGAGATGGTTTGTCTCAATTAGATATCGATGATTCTGTTGAAGCAGAAGGTGATAGTGCAGGTTCAAAGGATAAAGGCGGCAAGAAGGGCAAGAAAGAAAAGAAGAAAAAGGAAAAGAAGGAGCCGAGTCCTTTTGTTAAAAAGCTTCTGAAAATTATTTTTGGTGAAGACGAAGAGGAAGAAGCTCCTGTTGTCGCTGCACCAGCAAAAGAAGCGACAGATATTGATCCTTCAGAGCTTACAGAGGAGCAGTTGGCTGTTCTTGAAAATTTAGAGGGTGGAGCGACTGAAGCTGCCAAGTCTGAAGAAAAGCCTAAAAAGGAAAAGAAGAAGAAGGAAAAGCCAAAGAAGGAAAAGAAGGCAAAGCCTCCTAAGCCACCAAAACCACCAAAGCCTCCAAAAGAAAAGAAGGTTGATAATTCACCGAAGATTCCGTTGTCGATTATTGCAACATTTTTACTTTTGTCATGCTCTATGCTTGGTGTTGTATTGCTTGGAATGAATTATATGGGCGTTCAGCGTCATATGAAGCAGGCACAGGAGGAATTTTTGGCTGGAAATTATATTGTTGCATATGAAAAGCTCGATGGATTGAATTTAGTTGAGGATGATGATATTCTATTAAGAAATCAAGCTCGAACGATGGCTGATTTACAGCAATGTAAAGATGAATATGATACATTCTATGCAGGTGGATATTATGATTTTGCTCTTGATTCTTTGATAAAGGGTATTGGTCGTTACGAAAAATTCAAGGATGATGCGCAAGAGTATAATATTTCAACCAAATATGATGAATATGGTGCATATCTTCAGGATGAAGCACTTAATAGTTTTGGCTTATCCAAAGAAGCTGCGCTTGATATATTTAATCAGAAAAATAGACATTACTATACGATTGAGCTTAGAAAGGTATTAATTAATTTAGGACTAGAGCAATGATAGCAATTTTAGATTATGATGCAGGGAATATCAAAAGTGTTGAAAAGGCTTTGATTTCTTTAGGTCAACAACCAATTTTAACACGTGATTTTTCTGAAATTAAGAAGGCTGATAAGGTCATTCTTCCTGGTGTTGGTTCGTTCAAGGATGCAATGGATCATTTAAAGAAGTATGAGCTTGATAAGGCTATTTATGAATTTGTAGAAACAGGAAAACCTTTTTTGGGGATATGTTTAGGACTTCAGCTTTTGTTTTCTGGAAGTGAAGAATCAAGTGGCGTTGAGGGACTCGGCATTCTCGAGGGTGACATTGTTAAAATTCCATCAGTTGATAATTTGAAGATTCCTCATATAGGATGGAATTCACTTGAATTAACAAATAATGGAAAGCTTTTTAAGGATATAAAGGATGGTTCATATGTATATTTTGTTCATTCATATTACTTAAAGGCAAAACAGGAGCAAATTGTTAAGGCATCGTGTGAGTATGGAGTTCATATTCATGCATCTGTTGAAAAAGATAATGTCTTTGCTTGTCAATTTCATCCAGAAAAATCGTCGGATGTTGGTCTTACGATTTTAAAGAATTTTTCAGAATTATAAGGTGTTTTTATGTTTACTAAAAGAATTATCCCATGCCTTGATGTAAAGGATGGTCGTGTTGTTAAAGGTGTAAATTTTGTTGATTTACGTGATGCTGGTGATCCAGTAGAGATTGCTGCTGCATATGATAAGGCAGGAGCAGATGAGGTGGTTTTTCTTGATATTACAGCTTCTTCTGATGGGAGAAATACTGTAGTTGATATGGTCAGAAAAGTTGCTGCACAGGTTTTTATTCCTTTTACTGTTGGTGGAGGGATTAGAACAGTTGATGATTTTAAAATGCTTCTTCGCGAAGGCGCTGACAAAATCTCTATTAATTCTGCAGCGATTGATAATCCCAAATTAATTTCTGATGCTGCTGATAAGTTTGGAAGTCAGTGTGTAGTTGTTGCAATTGATGCAAAAAAGAGAGCAGATGGCAGTGGCTTCAATATCTATAAGCATGGCGGAAGACTTGATTGTGGTATAGATGCTGTTGAGTGGGCAGTTAAAGCTGAAAAGCTTGGTTGTGGTGAAATTTTGCTTACATCTATGGACCAGGATGGTACAAAGTCTGGCTTTGATATAGAGCTTACAAAGGCTATTTCTGATGCTGTAAGCATTCCTGTTATTGCATCTGGTGGTGCTGGAGAAAAATCACACTTTTTAGATGCATTAACCTATGCTGGAGCTGATGCGGCTCTTGCGGCTTCTTTATTCCATTATAAAGAGTTGGAAATTAATGATTTGAAGCAATATTTAAAAAATAATGGTGTTTCTGTACGTATTTAACTGAATTTTCATAGTTTTAAAGTAAAATTTTTCTTAAATGAGACGATATAAATTTAAAGATATTATGTAAACAGGATGTTTTCTTATCAAAGGAGTGATGGATATGTCTTTAACGATTAATTCGTTTGATTCGAATTCAATAAATACGCTTTTTTCCAGTATCCCTCAAAAAGGCACTGGAATGACTGGTATCGAGAATTTGCTGGGTGATTATTCTTCGATTAGAACAGGTTCTTATTCCAAGTTATTAAGTGCTTATTACGCAAAATTTGGTGATGATGGTATAGATAAAAATGATAAGACTGTAAAGTCAAAGGATACCGCCGAGTACTCATCAGTCGAAAAGGTCGCTACTAATCTTTTAGATGCAACAAACAACTTGCTTGATAAATCAAGTGATTTGTGGAAAAAGAAAAGCTATACAGATGATGAGGGCAACACTAAATCAGATTATGATAAAAATGCAGTTTATGGTGCTGTTAAGGATTTTGTGGATGCATATAATGATTTAGTTGATAAAGGCCAGAAATCATCAAATACCGGGATTTTAACTCAGGTTGCAAGTATGGTTACCTCTTCATCAAGTACACATGCAACACTAGGGCAGATTGGAATTACAATTGATACCAAAAATCATTTGGCAATAGATGAAGATTTCTTCAAAAATAAAGCTGATATGACAACAGTTAAGTCATTGTTTACGGGCAATGGAGGATATGCTTATTCAGTAGCTTCAAAGGCTTCTATGGTTAAAAGCTATGCGAATAATGCATTATCGGATTTAACTGGTAAAAAGACCTATACAAATTCAGGTTCATACGATTTATCGGCAGGAGATATTCTTTCATCATTTAATATTTCAACGTAATATTTATTACTTGACAACAAAGAATTTTTTTGTTAAAAAAATGATTAGTTATATGACTGACGGAAACGTGGATTTAACCACATGGAAGTATAACGAGTATTTAGCCGACCGTCTGGGCAAAGAAGCCTGGACGATTGGCTTTTTTATTTTTTCATAAAGAAAGGATGTAAATATGACTATTACAACACTTGAAAAAGAACTTAGTACAACATCATACCCAGGAAGAGGTATCGTAATCGGAACATCTTTAGATGGCAAAAAAGCGGTTACTGCTTATTTTATTATGGGTCGTTCTGAAAATTCTCGAAATCGTGTATTTGTTACAGAGGGTGAAGGCATCAGAACACAGGCTTTTGATCCATCAAAGCTTGTAGATCCAAGTCTTATTATTTACGCTCCAGTAAGGGTTCTTGGAAATGATACTATTGTAACAAATGGTGATCAGACAGACACAATTTTTGACCATATGAAAGCTGGTGAGACTTTTGAGCAGTCATTAAGAGTACGTGAGTTTGAGCCAGATGGTCCTAATTTTACACCTCGTATTTCAGGTGTTATGCATGTTGAAAATGGTAAGTTTAATTATACAATGTCAATTTTAAAATCAAATATGGGTGATTCTGATTCTTGCAATCGTTATACATTTGATTATGCTAATCCAAAGGCTGGTCAGGGTAGATTTATTCACACATATATGAATGATGGTAATCCACTTCCTTCTTTTGAGGGTGAGCCAACTCCTGTAGAAATCAAGGGTGATATTGATGAATTTACAAAGATGGTTTGGGATAATCTCAACGAAGACAATAAGGTTTCTTTATTTGTTCGTTATATTGATATTGAAACTGGCAAGTACGAGACACGTATTGTAAATAAGAATAAGTAATTTTGATTTGTTGTAATTTAGTTTTTATATTTTTATAGAAAGGAAAGCATGATTTTTCATGCAAATTTTAATCATGAAAGAATTAGAATTAAAGTACGGATGTAACCCTAATCAAAAGCCTTCAAGAATTTATATGGAAGATGGTGAGCTTCCAATTGAAGTTCTTTCAGGTAAGCCAGGATATATCAACTTCCTTGATGCTTTTAACGGTTGGCAGTTAGTTTCAGAGCTTAAGAAGGCTACTGGTCTTGCTGCTGCAACATCATTTAAGCATGTTTCACCAGCAGGTGCTGCTGTAGGTCTTCCTTTATCAGATGTTGAAAAGAAGATTTACTGGGTTGATGATATGGATATTGAATTTACTCCACTTGCAAATGCATATGCAAGAGCTAGAGGTGCAGACAGAATGTCATCCTTTGGTGATTTTATTTCACTTTCCGATAAATGTGATGTTGCTACAGCTATGTTAATCAAAAGAGAAGTTTCTGATGGTGTTATTGCACCTGACTATGAGCCAGAAGCACTTGAAATCCTTAAGGCAAAGAAAAACGGCAATTATGCAGTAATCAAGATTGACCCTAACTATGTACCTAAGAAGCTTGAGGTTAAGGAAGTATTTGGTATTTCTTTTGAGCAGGGTAGAAACGAGCTTGTAATTAATGATGATTTCTTTGCAAACATTGTTACTGACAATAAAGAGCTTACAGAGCAGGCAAAGATTGATTTAGCTATTTCAATGATTACATTAAAGTATACTCAGTCAAATTCTGTATGCTATGTTAAGAATGGTCAGGCGATTGGTATTGGTGCAGGTCAGCAGTCAAGAATTCACTGTACTCGTCTTGCTGGTTCTAAGGCAGATAACTGGTGGCTTCGTCAGTCTCCACAGGTTCTTGGACTTCAATTTGTTGATGGTATCAAGAGAGCTGATAGAGATAATGCTATTGATCTTTACATTGGTGATGAGTATGAGGACGTTATCGGTGATGATGTTTGGGCAAAGACATTTAAGGTTCGTCCTGCAGTATTCACTAGAGAAGAGAAGAGAGCTTGGCTTGATAAGCTTACTGATGTATGCGTAGGTTCAGATGCATTCTTCCCATTTGGTGATAATATCGAACGTGCACATAAGTCAGGTGTTAAGTATGTTGCTCAGCCGGGCGGCTCAGTACGTGATGATAATGTTATCGAGACATGTAACAAATATGGAATGGTTATGAGCTTCACAGGACTTAGACTTTTCCATCACTAATATTTAAATAAAAACTCTTGATAAGCTGTTCATTTTTTCGAATAGACTTATCAAGAGTTTTTTTATTTTTCCTTTAAAAATTTTCTTGTATATTCATTAGGAATAGAAGAATTTGTTTTTGTGATTTGTAGAATTCTTAGAATTTCTGATGCATAAATATCAATTTTATCAGTAATAATATCGGGCTTTGTAATAATTTCAAGTGGACTGTTTTGTTTTATATTTGATAAAAAATTTGAACCATTTTCGCTAATGCCAAGTAAACGCAGCTTGTTGTTATAGTTATTTTTTTTGGCGGCATCAAATTCTTCTTTGGTAATATTAAGCAAAATATGACATAAAGCTCTAGAGATTCTGGAATATGTTATATCTTTTGATTTTAATAAATCGCAATATTGACTAAAGGATATATAGCTTGAAAGATTGTTTTTTATTTTGTTTGATAAATCTGTTGAAATATCTGCATATTTTGAATAATCACCTTCTGAGATAAGCTTCAGATAAAGAATATTTGATATATCATCAATATCAATAAATAAATTCTTATTATATTTTGTGTTTTCAGGTACGCAAAAATCAATGCTATTATTTTCCTTTAGAGCCTGTCTTATAGAGGTAGCTGAGCTGATAGCTCCGCTTAGTTCATTAGAATTATAGCTATTGTTAATACGTTTAATATTCGTATAAGAAAGGTCATAATTGTTTTTTAGGATTGCGTTTATATATTCGGTAGCTAATATATCGTTTGGCTCATTTGAAAGCTCAATTTTATACTTTTCTTTGATAAAAAGCGCTCTTGCTTTAGAAAAAGTGTTGCCCATAGAAAGAAGTCTTTTGAAATCATCCGATTTAATAGAATCATTTTCAAAATCAATTTCAGCCTTGGCATATTTTTCGAGTAGATTGATATCTTCAGTTTCACTTCCAAAAAGTAGAGTGTCACAGATTTTTGTTGAAGCCAGCAGGTTGGTGGCGCAGGCTGCATATTCTTTGGCAGAAGCTGTTGCAAAAATTGTTGGTATTTCAAATATGATATCAGCACCATTTTTTAGAGCTGCTTGAGCGCGAGTATATTTATCGAAGGCGGCGATAGTTCCTCTTTGTGTAAAGGAGCCTGACATTGCGATAATCACACAATCAGCCATTAATTTCTTTTTGGCGTATTCGATTTGGTATTTGTGACCATTGTGAAATGGATTATATTCTGCAATAATACCAACTATTTTCATTTTGTCCTCCATAAAATACAAAAAATCAATTATTTTCCATTATACATTAATTTTTTGATATTGAGATGGTAAATTTTAGTGCTATAATTAATCTGTTTGAATAAATAAGTAACCAATTGCAGAAAGGAATATATATATCATGAAAATTTTAGTTATTAACTGTGGTAGCTCTTCTCTTAAGTATCAGGTAATTGATTCTGAGACAGAAGATGTATTATGTAAGGGTCTTTGTGAGAGAATTGGTATTGATGGACGTCTTGTTTACCAGAAAGCTGGTATGGATAAGGAGATTTCTGATATCGACATGCCAACTCATAAGGAAGCTGTTGCATCTGTAATTGCAGCTATTACAAATGATAAAACTGGTGCAATCAAGTCTCTTGATGAAATTGATGCTGTTGGTCATAGAGTTGTACATGGTGCAGAGAAGTTTGCTTCATCAGCACTTATTACTGATGATATGATTAAGGCTGTTGATGAGTGCAGTCCATTTGCACCACTTCATAACCCAGCAAATATTATTGGTATCAATGCTTGTAGAGAGCTTATGCCAGGTAAGCCAATGGTAGGTGTATTTGATACAGCTTTCCATCAGACAATGCCAGCAAAGGCTTATATGTATGCTGTTCCTTACAAGTATTATGAGCAGAATGGAGTTCGTAGATATGGTTTCCATGGTACATCTCATAGCTATGTATCTAAGAGAGTATGCGAAATCAGTGATATCGATCCAAAGAATTCAAAAATTATCGTTTGCCACATTGGAAATGGTGCTTCATGTTCAGCCATTTTAAATGGTGAATCAATTGATACATCAATGGGTCTTTCTCCACTTGAAGGACTTGTAATGGGTACTCGTTCAGGCGATATTGATACTTCTGCTGTAGAGTATATGGCAAAGGTAGATGATCTTGATATGGCAGGCGTTATGAATGTTCTTAATAAGAAATCTGGTATCCTTGGCGTATCTGAGGTTTCATCTGATTTCAGAGATATTTTAGCTGCTTCTAATGATGGAAATGAAAAAGCTACGCTTGCTATTGAAATGCTTGCTTACAGATGTGCAAAATACATCGGTGCATATACTGCTGCAATGAATGGTGTTGATTGTATCTGCTTTACAGCTGGTCTTGGTGAGAACAATGCTATGCTTCGTACAGCAATTTGTGAGTATCTTGGTTTCCTCGGTCTTGAGCTTGATGAGACAGCAAATAACAACTGTGGAGATGAAACACTTATTTCTACAAAGAACTCTAAGGTTAAGGTTTATGTTGTAGCAACAAACGAGGAAGTTATGATTGCAAGAGATACCGCTGCAATTGTTTCTGGTAAATAAAATAAGAGTTTAGCTAAATAAAAAAGTGTTTCAGGTAAATAAAAAAGTATTTGACAACACTACTTGTGGTAGTTATAATTGAAAAAGTGTGGATAGGAGATTGATATGAAGATTTCTATAAAAGATATTACAGCTATATCAGAGGATTCTTATCAAATCAAAGGTTCATTTGATTCTAGCGAGTTTGAGTATCTTGGAGGTTCATATTCGATTATTCATACAGAGCCATTTGATATTTGTTTATCTATGATTGGTAATGGCAAAGTACAGATTATCATTAATACGACTGTTAGTATTAAGGGTGATTGTGACAGATGCCTCTCTGAAGTGACATTTATGGTTCCGGTTTCAGTTGATCAGGTTATTGAGATTTCTGAGGGAGCTGTAGTTGCCGATGATGATATTGGACCATATCCTTTCATTGTTGATGAGGATATTGACGTAGATGAGCTAATACTAGACGAGATCTTGGTGAATTTCCCGGCAAAAATATTGTGCCAGGATGACTGTAAAGGACTTTGTCCTGTATGCGGTGCAAATCGTAATATCAATTCTTGTGGATGCGATGATACAGTTATGGATCCTAGAATGGCACAATTTTTAGATGTCTTTAATAGCTTTAAGGAGGTGTAAAACATGTCAATTTGTCCAAAGAACAAATCTTCTAAGGGTAGAAGAGATAAAAGAAGAGCAAACTGGAAGATGAGCAATCCTACACTTGTTAAGTGTTCTAAGTGTGGCGAGCTTATGGTTCCTCATAGAGTTTGCAAGAACTGTGGTTCTTACAACAAGAAAGAAATCATTTCTGTTGATTAATTCAGTAAAATCAAGGCTTTGCGAGTTTTCGCAAAGCCTTATTTTTTATTTGAATTATATTAATTTTTCATATATACTAAATAGGAATGTATGAAAGGAAACAATATGAGTGAGATTACAGTAGTTGCTCTCGATGCAATGGGTGGAGATAATGCACCCGCTGCAATGGTTAAAGGTGCAATAGACGCCGTAAATTTGAGAGACGATATCAAGGTGATACTAGTTGGTAGAGAAGGTGTGATTAGAGATGAGTTGTCTTTATACACCTATAACGAAGAACTGATTGAGATAGTCAATGCAACCGAGGTTATTGAGACAGCAGAGCATCCTGTTATGGCTATCAAAAGAAAAAAGGATTCATCTATGGTGGTTGGTTTACACCTTGTCAAAGAAAACAAAGCTGATGCTTTTGTTTCAGCAGGAAACTCCGGAGCATTGTTAACAGGTGGACTTGGAATTGTTGGTAGAATTCGAGGAATAGAAAGACCTCCATTTGGAGCTATTGTTCCTGTTAAGAATGGTGTTGTTCTACTTGCTGATTCTGGAGCAAATGTTGATTGTAGACCTAGTCATTTAGTTCAGTTTGCCAAGATGGGTTCTATATATATGAAGGATGTTATTGGTATTCCAAATCCAAAGGTCGGTATATTAAATATTGGCGCCGAGGAGGAAAAGGGAAATGCACTTGTAAAAGAGACATTTCCATTACTAAAGGAATGCGAGGATATCAATTTTATCGGTAGCATTGAAGCTAGAAATATTCCAGCAAAGGAAGCTGATGTTATTGTATGTGATGGCTTTGTTGGAAATTGTGTATTAAAATTATACGAAGGACTTACAATGACTTTGATTGAAATTATAAAGGCAGGTCTTAAGTCTACTTTAAAATCAAAGATTGGAGCTGTTCTTGCTTTACCAGCTTTGAAGAATACACTTAAATCCTTTGATGCTTCACAGCATGGCGGTGCACCATTACTTGGACTTAACGGCTTGGTTGTCAAGACTCATGGTAGTGCTAAAGCAAAAGAAGTTACGAATACAATTTTTCAATGTGAGGTTTTTAAAACTCAGAAGATTAATGAAAAAATAAAAGATAATATTGTATTAAGTAAGAAAGAGGAGGACTAGATTATGGAGTTCGATTTATTAAAAGAGATTATTGCAGATGTTTTAAATGTTGATGCATCTGAAATCAAAATGGAGACAACATTTGTTGATGACCTTGGTGCTGATTCACTTGATGTTTTTCAGATTATTATGGGTGTTGAAGAAAAACTTGATATTGAAGTTGATACTGAAGCAGCAGAGAAAATTGTTTCTGTTGGCGACGCAGTAGAGCTTATTAAGAAAACTGTTGCAGGTAAATAAAAGATTTTTCGAGTAGGAGTTTTTCTCCTACTCGATTGTTCTTAGGAGGACTATAATTGAAAGAATTAGCTGAATTTCAGCAAAAGATAGGTTATGAATTTAGAGACGAAAGCTTATTAGAAAGAGCTTTAACTCATAGCTCATATGCGAATGAGCATCATATGAAGAAGCTTTCAGATAATGAAAGATTAGAGTTTTTGGGCGATGCTGTTCTTGAAATAGTATCTAGTGAGTTTCTGTATCTAAATTATCAAGAATTGGATGAGGGGAAATTATCTCGTTTACGTGCAAGTCTTGTATGTGAACCCACTTTGGCATTTTGTTGTAAAGAAATAAATCTTGGGGATTATGTGTTGTTGTCAAAAGGAGAAGATATGACTGGTGGTCGCACAAGAAAGTCAATTTTATCTGATGCTTTTGAGGCAATAATTGGTGCTATGTATTTGGATGGAGGAATTGCGCCTGCATCTAAATTTATTAAAAGATTTGTATTAAATGATATTGAACATAAACAGTTGTTTCACGATAGTAAAACCAGATTACAAGAGGTTATACAAGCGAATTTCAAGGAACAGCTTCGTTATGAATTAATCTCAGAGAAGGGACCTGACCATGATAAAGAGTTTACTGTCCAGGTTGTTTGTGGCAAACGCGTATTAGGTCGTGGCGTAGGCTCCAATAAAAAAGCTGCAGAACAGGAAGCAGCATACGAAGGATTACTTCTTTTACACAAAGAAGACTCCATTAAAATAATTTAATAATCCTAGGGGAATAATATGTATTTAAAAAGTATTGAGCTTTGTGGTTTTAAATCATTTGCGCATAAAATGAAATTTGAATTTCATAATGGTATTACTGGTATCGTTGGACCAAATGGTTCAGGTAAAAGTAATGTTGCAGATGCTGTTAGATGGGTTTTAGGTGAGCAATCAGCAAAACAGCTTCGTGGTGCTTCAATGCAGGATGTCATTTTTGCTGGTACAGAAAATAGAAAACCTTTATCTTATGCTTATGTTGCATTGACTATGGATAATGCTGACCATGTTTTACCAATTGATTATGATGAGGTTACTATTGCAAGACGTGTTTATCGTTCTGGCGAGAGCGAGTATCTTTTAAATGGCACACCTTGTCGTTTGAAGGATGTTGCTGAGCTTTTTTATGATACTGGTATCGGTAAAGAAGGATATTCTATCATCGGACAGGGTCAGATTGAAAAAATTTTATCTGGCAAACCAGAGGATAGACGTGAGCTCTTTGATGAAGCAGTTGGTATTGTTAAATTCAAAAAAAGAAAAGCTGCATCTGTTAAAAAGCTTGAAAATGAAAGAGAAAATCTTGTTCGTGTAAATGATATTTTATCTGAGCAGGAGCGTCGTATTGGGCCATTAGAGCGTCAGTCTGAGGATGCGAAGAAATATCTCAAATATAAAGAAGAATTAAAGACAATCGATGTTAATAGCTTTATGCTTGAGGTTGATTCATTAAATGCAAGCCTTGATGAGGTTATTAAAAATCGAGATATTGCTGAGAATCAGTTAAAGGAAAGCTATGATGCTAAAAATTCTATTAGTGAACAGTATGATTCTTTAGAAAATAGTATTAAAGAAATTGAAGAAAAAATCAATTCATTAAAGGAAACTCAGTCAAATACGATTATTACTAAAGGAAAGCTCGAAAATGAAATTGCAATTTTAGAGGAACAGATTCGATTTGCAAAAAATACTGATGAAAGTTTAGCTAAGCGAATTTCTGAAATCGAAGCTGAAAAGGTTGAAAAAGCAACATTAAAGGATAGCTATATTTCTGAAAAAGCATCGCTCGATGAAAGTCTTCAGGAAGCTGTACTTCGACTCCAAGAGGTTAATAATTCGTATCGTGAATTACAGACTGCAATATCTTCAAACAATGAAAAAATCGATGCTGACAATAAAGCGATTATTGAATTGTTAAACAATCGTGCTTCAATTAAATCAAAAGAGCAGCGTCTTGAGACAATGCTTGAGCAGACAAATATCAGAAAAGCAAAGTTAAATCAGCGCCTTCTTGAAAGAAAAACAAAGGAAGAGGATTTAAATGTTGCTGTTACTGAGGCTGAAGATAATTTTAAAGCAGCTCAGGATTCACTTATTTCACTTCAGGATAAGGATAAGGCTCTTCAAGAAAAAATTGTTGAGTGGAAAAATAAAAATAAAAAGAACAGCGAGGAGCTTCAAATTAAAAAGGACGAGTTTGCTCGTGCTCAGTCTAAGCTGGAGTCTTTGAAAAATATTGCTGAACGCTATGATGGATATGGAAATTCTATTAGAAAGGTCATGGAACAAAAGGATACTAATCCAGGTATCGAGGGTGTAGTTTCTGATCTTATTCACGTAGAAAAGAAATATGAAATGGCTATTGAAACAGCTCTTGGAGGAAATATTCAAAATATCGTTACTTCCGATGAGGCTTGTGCTAAGAAGATGATTAACTTTTTGAAGGAAAATCGTCTTGGTAGAGCAACATTTTTACCATTAACTGCTGTTGATGGACGTGGAAATTTCAAGAAGAAGGAAGTTTTATCTGAAAAGGGTGTTATTGGACTTGCTTCTGAGCTTGTTTCCTGTGAATCAAAATTTGATGGTGTTGTTGCATATTTGTTAGGAAGAGTTGTTGTAACTGATCATATTGACTCGGCTATTGCACTTGCTAAAAAGAATAATTATTCTTTACATATTGTTACTACAGAGGGTGAATATTTAAGTCCTGGTGGTTCGATGGCTGGTGGTCATTTTAAGAATAATTCAAATCTTCTTGGTAGAAATCGTGAAATCGAAGAGCTTGAAAAGAAATTAGATATTCTTCAGAAGGCCATTGATGAGATTAAGGATAGAGCTTCTGAAATTGAGATGGCTCTTGCTTTGGCTGAAGAGGATCAGGAAGAAAATGCAGCTAAGCTTTCTGAGGCAGCTATTGCATTAAATACTGCTAAGCTTGGTCTTGATAGAGCAAATGAATTAAAGAAAGAATCTTTAACTGCATATGAGGGCTTATCGAAAGAAAGCGACGAGTTAGAGGTTCAGCTTACTGAAATTGCTGCTGGCAAGAAAGAAATTGAATTCGAGAAAAAGGAATCCGAGTCAAAAGAAGCAGAATTGAAAGCTGAAATTGATAAGCTTTCTGCTGAGGTTGATGAAAAGACTTATCTCGAGGGTACAGCATCTAGAAACATGTCTGAGGTTCAGATTGAAGAGGCTAATGCTCGTCAAAAGGTTGAATTCGTACAACAGAATATCGATAGAATTGTTTCTGAAATTGAAAAGCTTGAAAACGATTTGTTACATATAAATGAGTCTGTTAAAACATCAGCTTCTGAGGTTTCAGAGAAAGAACAGAAGATTATCGAAATAAAAGAAACTATCAGTTCTTCTGATTCAAATTACGCTAATTTGGAGACTGAAATTAAAGAAGCACTTGAAGCAAAGGATGAAATGAATAAATCCTACAAGGAATTCTTTAATTCCAGACAGGAGATTTCTGATAAGATTACAGATTTGGATAAGGAAATCTTTAGACTTGATGCTAAAAAGGATAAAATTTCTGATGCAATTAACTATAAGAATAGTTATATGTGGGAAGAATATGAGCTTACCTATCATGCAGCTTGTGAATTACGTAATCCTGAGATGACAGACCTTGATCAGATGAAAAAGGATGCATCAAGCATTAAGGATCAGATTAAAAAGCTTGGTAATGTAAATGTAAATGCTATTGAAGAATATAAAGAACTCTTTGAAAGATATACCTTCTTAAAAACTCAGCATGATGATTTGGTTGAAGCAGAGGCTACTTTAGTTCGTATTATTGATGAGCTTGATGAAGGTATGCGTAAGCAGTTTACAGAGGGCTTTGCTGTTATTCAAAAGGAATTTGATAAAGCATTTAAGGAGCTTTTTGGCGGTGGTCATGGTACGCTTGAGCTTGTTGACGGTGAGGATATTCTTGAGACAGGAATCAAGATAAATGCGCAGCCACCAGGAAAGAAGCTTCAAAATATGATGCAGATGTCCGGTGGTGAGAAATCACTTACTGCGATTGCATTACTTTTTGCTATTCAAAATATCAAGCCATCTCCATTCTGTTTATTAGATGAGATTGAGGCTGCTCTTGATGATGCAAACGTAGATAGATTTGCTGGTTATCTTCATAAGCTTACAAAGAATACACAGTTTATCGTTATTACGCATAGACGTGGTACAATGAATGCGGCAGATAGATTATTTGGTATTACAATGCAGGAAAAGGGTGTATCTGCACTTGTTTCTGTAAATCTTATAGAATCGCAATTGGATGATTAATTATGGCAGAGAAAAAAGGAAATTTTTGGCAAAGATTAATTAAAGGTCTTACAAAGACCAGAGATAATTTTGTGAAGTCCATGGATTATGTTTTTCGTGGCTTTACAAATATCGATGAGGATTTTTACGAGGAACTCGAAGAAGTTCTTGTAATGGGTGATATCGGAATCAGAACCACAGAGACAATCCTTGATAATTTAAGAGAGGCAGTAAAAAAAGAACATATAAAAGAGCCGGCAGAATGCAAAGAATTTCTTATAAATGAAATTAAGACTCAGATGGATTTAGGTCCTGCAGCCTTTGATTTTGAGAATAAGGTTTCTGTAGTTCTTGTTATTGGTGTAAATGGTGTTGGAAAAACAACTACTATCGGTAAGCTTGCTGGAAAATTAAAAAATAATGGCAAAAAGGTTATGGTTTGTGGTGCTGACACCTTTAGAGCTGCTGCTTCAAATCAGCTAAAGGAATGGGCTGATAGAGCTCATGTTGATTTTGTAGGTGGTCCAGAGGGAGCTGATCCGGCTTCTGTTGTTTTTGATGCCGTTCATGCTGCAAAAGCTCGTGGTGTTGATGTCTTATTAGTAGACACTGCTGGTAGATTGCACAACAAAAAGAATTTAATGAATGAGCTTCAAAAAATTAATTCGACTATTTCAAGAGAATTTCCAGAAGCATATAGAGAAACTCTTATTGTTTTAGATGGAACAACAGGTCAAAATGCACTTGTTCAGGCTAAAGAATTCTCAGAAGTGACAGATATATCTGGTATTGTTTTAACAAAACTTGATGGAACTGCAAAAGGAGGTATTGCAATTGCAATTCAATCGGAGTTAAATATACCTGTAAAGTATATTGGTGTTGGTGAAACAATAGATGACTTGGAGAAATTTGACGCTGACGAATTCGTCAATGCGTTATTTTATATAGGAGATTAAAAAATGGCAAAAAAAGAAGAAATGCTTACTCTTGATAAGTTCGAAGAAGCAAGCAAAATTGTAACACAGGTAACACACGAAACAAAGCTTGTATTTAGTGAGTATTTTTCAGACAAATGTGGCAATTTAGTTTACCTAAAGCCTGAAAATATGCAATTGACTGGTGCGTATAAGCTCAGAGGTGCATATTACAAGATTAGCACCTTGACAGATGAAGAAAGAGCAAAAGGTCTTATTACAGCATCTGCTGGTAACCATGCGCAGGGCGTTGCTTATGCAGCTCAGAAATATGGTGTAAAGGCTACAATTGTTATGCCGACTACAACACCACTCATTAAAGTTAATAGAACAAAGAGCTTTGGTGCTGATGTAGTTTTATATGGTGATGTATATGATGAGGCATGTGCAAAGGCTTATGAGCTTGCAGAAGAGCATGGCTATACATTTATTCATCCATTTGATGATTTAGCTGTTGCAACTGGTCAGGGTACTATTGCAATGGAAATTTTTAAAGAGTTACCACTTGTTGAATATATTCTTGTTCCAGTTGGTGGTGGCGGATTGGCTACAGGTGTATCTACACTTGCTAAGCTTTTAAATCCAAAGATTAAAGTGATTGCTGTTGAGCCAAGTGGAGCAGCCTGCTTACAGGCTTCTTTAGAGACAGGAAAGGTTATGACCTTACCAGGTGTAAATACAATTGCAGATGGTACTGCTGTTAAAACACCAGGTTCTAATATCTTCCCTTATCTTCAGAAGAATATTGATGAGATTATCACTGTAAATGATGATGAACTTATCTGTGCTTTCCTTGACATGGTTGAGAATCATAAGATGGTAGTAGAAAATTCTGGTTTATTAACTGTTGCAGCATTAAATCACCTAAATATTAAAGGCAAGAGAGTTGTTTCTGTTCTTTCTGGTGGAAACATGGATGTTATTACAATGTCTTCAGTTGTTCAGCAGGGACTTATTTTTAGAGACAGAATTTTTACAGTATCTGTTCTTTTGCCAGATAAGCCTGGTATGCTTGCAAAGGTTTCACAGATTGTTGCACAGGAGCAGGGAAATGTTATCAAGCTTGAACACAATCAGTTTGTTACAACAAATAGATCTGCGGCAGTTGAACTTAGAATTACTTTAGAGGCGTTTGGTACGGAGCACAAAGAAAAGATTCTTGATGTTCTTGAAAAAGCAGGTTACAAGCCAAAGCTTGTTAGAACATCTTTATAAAATTTGTGTTCAAAAATAAATATGTAAATGTTTTTGTAGTGTCAAGTAAAAATGCTGTCAAGCATTTTTGAAAATGTCCCAAAATAATTTAAACACAAGCCCTAGCATTTTTGCTGGGGCTTCTTTTATTTTTGTGGGCTCTGCCCACACCCGTCCCTCGTCGGGAAGGCAGAGAAAGAAGTTGTTTACTTCTT
>JAZLJM010000003.1:0-6470 GCA_045617805.1 Pseudobutyrivibrio sp. | reverse complement strand
TTTTTTGGAAATACGCTGTCGAGAATAACTAAATTCAACAATAAAGGGTCTGACAACAACTGTCAAACCCTAATAAAGCTGAATTTAGTCTTCCGTATGGAATTTAAGTTTACAAGTGGAATTTAACTTTTCACTCAACCTTTTTATAAAATTTATAACGGTGCATTACTATCCTTCCCCTCAATTTCTTATTTTGTAAATAATAGGGTGGCGCGGGACACGGGACTTAGGACGAAATTTACAGATTCGGCTGTTTCACTAGATTCTGTAAATAATAATTCGTTTTTTATTTACAGTTTTTCCTCTTACCCCTGTTTTTGTAAATAATAGGGTAGCGCAAGCCAGGAGACTTGGGACGAAATTTACAGATTCGGCTGTTTCACTGGATTCTGTAAATAATAATTCGTTTTTTATTTACAGTTTTCCCTCATCACCCTATTTTTGTAAATAATATGATGGCGCGGGACAGAGGACCTATGACAATATTTACAGATTCGGCTGTTTCACAGAATTCTGTAAATTCCGCCACGACATGTAACAAAAAACCTCTAGTTTGGAGCATAGCTCAAAACTAGAGGCAATCTTTTTACTTTTTCTCCTGCACAAGGTACTTGGGTCTATCTTTGGTTTCGAGATAGGTTTTCGCCATGTATTGGCCTACGATACCGAGGCAAAGCATTTGGATACCTGACACAAGTAAGATAATGCAGACCATAGAAGGCCATCCATTTGTTGGGTCACCAAATATCAACGTGCGCACTATTATCACTATGATAAATACAAATGCGATAAAGCACATCAACAATCCAAAGATTGAAACAAGAGTAAGAGGCGCTGTGGAAAAAGCGACAATTCCATCAATAGCATAAACAAACAATTTCCAGAATGACCACTTTGTTTCACCGGCAATTCGCTCAACATTTTCAAATTCGAGCCATTTTGATTTAAAGCCTACCCAGCCAAAAATACCCTTTGAAAAGCGGTTGTATTCGCCCATTGCAAGAATAGCGTCAACAACTTTTCTAGTCATCATCTGATAGTCTCTGGCACCATCAACAATATCGGCACTTGAAATTTTATTCATAAGTTTATAGAACTGACGAGCAAAAAATGAACGAATTGGTGGCTCACCTTTTCTATCAACACGTCTTGTAGCAACACGCTCGTACTCACCACTGTCGAGAATTTCAACCATCTGTGGAAGCAACGCTGGTGGATCCTGCAAATCCGCATCCATGATAACTACATAGTCACCAGTCGCATTCTCAAGACCTGCAAAAATACCTGCTTCTTTTCCAAAATTGCGTGAAAAAGAAACATAGTGAACTCGCCCATCCTTTTGATTCAGTTCACGTAAAACTTCAAGAGTTTTATCCTTTGAACCATCATCTACAAATACAAATTCCAAATCTACAGAAGGAAGCTTATCCTCCAATCCATGAACTGCATTGTAAAAAAGTGGTGCAGATTCCTGCTCATTATAACAAGGTACTATTATTGATAATAACTTCTTTGGCATCTTTTTTTCCTTCCAAAAAATTATTCTAATTCATCACCTGCGTCCAAGCCTAAGTCAGACTCTAATCCATCACTTTCGCCAAGGTACTCACCAGCGCCATAGCCACCGTCAAGACCTGAACCATAACCACCGCCGAAATCAGCGCCATAGCCTCCACCAAGACCTGAACCATAGCCGCCGAGGTCAGCGCCATAGCCGCCGCCAAGACCTGAACGATCATCGCCCATGGCCCTCATTAAAATGAGTCCCATAATTCCATATTCATCAATAGCATCCTGGTACTTCTGCAACATATCAACATACTCATTAGGACAGTTTGCTGCTTTTAAGTTATCAATTAATTCCTCAGCAGAAAGAGACTCCAAGTAATCCATAATATCTGACTCATCATTTATGTTGCATGCGTCGTGAATGTTTGGAACTTCAACATCATTATTGACAGCATATGTGACTGTAGACTTGATTCCGCCAAGAGTTCCATCATCTGTTGCAAGAATGATTGAGTTATTTGTTTCCTCTTTTGCAATATCAAAATTGTATTTTAATTTAGCTTCCTTAAGTACATCTAAAACAACATTTGCCTTTTCAAATTTTGGCTCATAATCCTTATCAAGAGCAATAATAACATCGCCCTTAAAGTGATGATCTGTATTGATAACTGGCATATTCTTAAGTGTAAAATCTACAATCTTTTGATCATTTGCTGAAAATACAAAATCACCCTCTAAGTTTGTCTTGTTAAGTTGAGCTATTCCCTTGAATTTATACTTATCACTAAGTGTTTCTGCTGAAACCAAAACTCCAAGTTTTTTACCTTTTCGAGGCTTGTAAATCTTTACTTTTTCTTTGTCTGCAGTGATAAATTCATAACCAGCTACATTTCCCTTTTTATCAACAAATACTGTTAACTTGCCATCAGTAGTTTCGTCATCAGTTTCTAAATCTTCACACCCTTCAATCAACTCATCGATTTTTGCAGCAAAGCCTTCATAAAGCTCTTTTCCATCATTATATTCTGCCATAAAATCAATCTCAGAATCCTTGAAAAGATCAGAGCATTCACTTGCTGTGTCACCAAAATCAACAAGAATTTTCTTTACATCACTATCAGACTTTAATTTCTTAAGCTGAGCAAGAAGAATCTTATTTTCCAACTCCTCAGTTACAGGAATTGTATACGAATCGCAATTCACTGATACACTATCAACTGTGATATCACGCTCACCTGCTGTAGTTCTATTAATTTGCTCAATAGCGATATCTGTGTAACGCTGCATCAATTCAACTGTTTCATCTGATTGTGGCAAAACTGCAATCAAATCCATCAATGCAGTATATTGATCTAATATTTCACCAAGCTCCTCTTCCTCAACCTGAATGTACTTATCAGAAATCTCGGGAATTGAGAAATACTCGGAACTCTTGTCAGGAACCATATATGTATTTATAGACAAAAGATCTTTATCATTCAAATTGATATCAATCGTATCCATTATGTCATTTTCAACCAAAGTTCCAGTATTATCAATTGACACCTTCTCAATCCAAGAGAGATCCAAGTCATAATCTTCACCAAAAGATGTAAGCATTTTCTTACCACTTTCACCTAATGAGATTTCTGTTTTGTTTGAAAATACGTTGTAAGGATTCTCCTTATCAAAGCTAAGTACACTATTTTCAAGAGTATCGCCAAGAAAATCATATAGCTTTGCGCTATCCTCTTTCAAAACGTACTGCACATATTTTTCATCTGGCATAACTAACTTCAAAATTGCTGTCTTGATGTAGCTAAAGCCAAAGAAAACGGCCGCACCAAGTGCTAAAACGCCAACAATTGAACCAATAATAATTCCACTTTTCTTTTTCATCTTCCCTCACCTATTCTTCTTAATTACTTTGCTGTCAAAAATATGTACTATTAACAGCATAAACATTTCAATTGTAATATATTTTGCCAAATTTTGCACCCAAAATATGTCGTGAACTCCGTACAAATAGTAATAAAGCGGCACAAAGTTCCTAAGCACACCTGCAGCTTTTATATCCACAAAAACAGGCGTCAAGACTGCAGAAAGTAAAATTAATATCGGAATCAAGGTGCTTATTTTTTTTACTGATGGAAAAAGTTTTCGCAAAATCATTGAAAACAAAACCACTGCCACATCATATAAAAACAGCAAAATCAGCTCTCGCCCAAGACTTGTAAACACCCCACCACATTTCAAACAAGCCAAAACAAGCAGTGATGGCAGCACAATTGCTATGAAATAATATAAAAAGTCTCGCAAAAATCCTACTCGACTTTTCCACCAAATAAAAATCCCACATTCCTCATCCTCGAGGTAATACATCGAGGTGCTCACAGCGCACAAAAAGAGCAAAAGTCCTAGTATTCCACGAAGCGGCATCAACACAAAAGAATCTGACTGCTCCTTTGCCCCATCGATATAACCCATCTGAAAAAGTGGCTGCGAAAGACTATAGTTTTCAACTGCAACCAGCGATTCTACATACGCCTGCTTTGCCTTTTCCTTTGACAAATCAAAACTTTTTTGCATGTAATCTTTATATATTTCTTTTGAAAAACCTGCATAAAGCTTGCTTGATAATACCTCTCGTAAAAGCATATGTATCATATTTTCTTCAGCAATCACCTGCATCACAGGCGGATTCAGCTTTTCATTTTTTGAAAACTTTTCAAAAGTTCCTGTAATATCATCGTCAAAAATCCAAGCCTCCGTAATCAATTCACTTTCTACAGCCCGCTTGGCTTCTTCCTCATCGGCGTAGCTTAGATACTTAATATTTCCATCATCAGCAAGTAACTGCGCCGCAATTTCATTTTCTTCATCCGCAACCACGCCGACCCTAAGTGCACTCGAGTCAATAGCAGCAATCATATTCAAGAATACTACAAAAAGCGGCAGCATCAGAAGCATGATTATGTAGCTTTTTTTCTTTATTAATCTTTTTAACAGTAAAAAATATCTGTATGGATACATGGGTTACCTCGAAAAAATGTAATAATATATTTCACTCAAATGCCTCTTCTACAAATCCAAATAAACAATAATAATCACACGCTTACACCGCATCCATTCAATACTTACTTTTTCGCGCAATTGCGGCACACACGAGAAAAATCGTGATATAAACAAACATCAGCCCCACCCAGGAACGGCAGTCTGCACCTTGAATTGATGCACTAAAATATTTGAACGAAAGACCTGTCGGCAAAAAGCTTGTTACTTTTTTGACTGCCTCTGGAAAAAAGCTTATTGGATAGAAAAATCCTGATAAATAGCTCATACCAATATATGCTAAAAATGTCACAAGAATTCGGCTTATGGAATCTGTAAAGCATTCAAATAGTAAAAAGCTCATCGCTGCAAAAAGTGCTATTGTAAGTGCCATTTTTCTAAAAAATGCCAAAAATGTTTCAATTCCTACCAGCCCGAAAATAGACTTCGCGCCAAAAATCTCAAGTGTTGCTGGCTCATCAAAAAATACGTCTGTGGTCTCCTTTACCTGAAGCGGTGCAAATAGTTCCCGAATTATTTCAAATCGCGAAAGTATTAATAAGACCACCAGCACTAGCGCCACCGTACACAAATTCAGCAAAAAGAATGCCAAATACTCGCACAGCACCTGCGTACCACTTTTCACTCCTTTTGAAGATAAAAACTGCGAAAGTGGCGCCTTTTTGGCATTCCACAAGCTGACTCCACAAAAAGTAAGCAGCAAGAGAACAAACAACAGCAACGACGTAAAATAATAAGGCACAGTGCCAAGGCCACTAGATATACCAATTTCTTCAGTAGTTATCAAATTATTTCTTTCCAAAAGACCTTCAAGATATTCTATCAAAATCGCATTTGTTGCATCACTAATTTCATTACGCGAATATCCCATATTGCGCATAAATTCACGCATTGACAAAATCCCTGCATCAGAATAGACAATGACGCCAGATGCTATCGCACTCACCTCATCCATCACGATTCCACTGATTCCTTTTTGCGATGAAGATGCATAATAATTTGCTGTCACATCATTTTTCAAATGATCAACTGACTGAACAAATTCTGGCGTAAGCTCCACAAAAGCAGAAATCTCATTTGCTCGAAGCGCCGCAGCGGCCTCTTTCTTTGAATCATATTCCTCGATAGTAAGCATATATCTTGAATCATCCACGCTCTGAATCAAGTCAATTCCTAAAGAAAGTAACTCATCATCCGCCATTCGCACAATTCCAATCTTGTACTTTTGCTGATTTTCGCTGTACGCACCGCCTATAATAAAAACATAAGCAGCAATCCCCACCGCCGCCAAGACTATGCAGATTGCAAGTAGCGACTGTGGAAGAAGCAACGCATTTCTTTTTAATTGTAAAAAAAAGTATTTTATTTTGTAATTCATTTATTTTCCTATAAAAATTTTAATATTCTAATCAGGGACAATCTCCACTATACGCGGGTGGCACGTGTAAATATCATAATTTAAATATTACTCCTTGGAAGACGTGTAAATATTGCAATTTAAATATTACTCCTTGGGAGACGTGTAAATATTGCAATTTAAATATTCCTTTTATGGACACGTGAGAAATAATCATATCAACCAATTTACAATTTCTCGACATTATTGCGGTTTTTGTAAATTATTTTTCTATTTTTATTTACAACTTCACGTCAAACCTGCGGTTTTGTAAATTTCCTCTATTGGCTTTTATCCTTTTCTACTTTGAGATTTACAAAATCAAAGAGTTACGGCTTTTCTGTAAATCTTTTTCTATTTTTTATTTACAGTTTCGATAAAGCCCATATAATGGTGTAAATTCAAAAATTAAATAAAAAGAGCCAAGTGCTCATCTTTCAGTTAAAATTAAGTTACCACACAAAACATAACTGAGGAGGTTGACACTATGGCTCAATTACATTTTACATTGGAT
>JAZLJM010000002.1:0-32069 GCA_045617805.1 Pseudobutyrivibrio sp. | reverse complement strand
AGAAATGACTGTTGAAGAAATCGAAAAGAATAGAGAAGAATTAATTAATAAAGTAGTAAATGAAATTATAGAAAATACGCAAAATGTTACATCGAATACTTCGAATGTTTTAAATAAGAAGCGGGAGCTTTTTGAGCAGGTTTTTTCGCGTATTGGAATACTAAAGGATATTAATATAATAAATCAGTATAATAAATCGATTTATGATGAAGGAAGAATTTCTGTTAATGAGATGAATCTTTCAAATCAGAGTAGAATTTATAACGAGATGTATGTAAATGAGGCTAAGGACAGGGGTTATGTTCCTACTGAGTTAACCTTTAGTGCAACAAATATATATGAAAATCAGCCGGATTTAACTGAAATAACAGAAGAGAAGATTGATGCGCAGCTTACTACAGCGATGCTTTATTCTGTTATTGATTCTGTTTATCAAAGCAGCATCAATAAGAATTATGAGAAAAATGTCAACTGGGTTAGCTTTGAGAATGCATTATATAAATCTACAGAAAATACAGTAGCTCGTTTTGAAGAAAATTTAGTTGCGCCACAGGTTGAAAAAAACTTCGTCAATAATTATGAGGAAGATACATTAATTGAGCAATTGAATCAGATTCAAATTGATAATGAAAATAGAGCAACACTTTTTAAACAGTATCAGGTTGAACTCCAAAATCGTGAAGAAAAGAAGGAGTCCTTAATTCCTAAAAAGACAAGAGAACAGGCGAAGAAGGAGGCACTTATTGCACTAAATGACGCAGAGGCCTTTAGACAGCAGGTAGCTGAAGAACAGAAAAAGACAAGTGAGCGATTTGATAAAATTGATCAGGTTTCTATTGATAGAATTCCTGAGAACCTGAGAGCTCGAATGGAGCTTATAAATGCAGTATTAAGAAATGGTGATGGTGGTGAGCTTGATGAAGCAGGACAGGTAGCTGCCAGCAGGGTGCTTACTGAAATAAGAAAGAACTATGTTACAAATGTAAATAATGAGAATGTTAACAATATTAACGAAGTTAAAAATGCTGAGATGGTGACAAATGAATTCATTTCACCAGAAAAGCAGGAAGTAATTAATAATGTTATTGATCATATTGATGATTTACAGGTAGTTACAAATAAAGAAACAATTGAAAATATCCAAAAGGAAATAGAAGTAGCAAATATGCTTCAAAGGGAAGTGACTGAAGGGGAAAGGACGGACGTTGAAGAGCTTCGAGAAAACATTATCAATAAGAAGCGTTTCAATAAGACGTCAGTTGTAGTAACTGATACCCAGCAGAAACAGTCGAAGGTTAATCTTGTTCACAAGGAAAATGAACAGATTGATGAGGAGGAAATAGTAGAAAGAATACTAGAGCAAAAGAATAATATTAAAACTACAAATCATGTTAATACGGTAGAAAAAAATACTCTAGTTGAACAGGTTAGTCAGGAAGAGACAAAAAAGATAATAGAAAAGGAAATCAAAAATATAGATTTGACGGAGCAGATTGAAAATACTATTCAAAGAAAAATGGGTGGTATTGAGCAAACTATTTTTGCCAAGCTTGAAGGAAAATTAAGTAGTGACAGGCAACGTAGAGGTTTGTAATGGAGGTAAGACATGAACATATTAAATATGGGGCTTACAAAACTTGCAAATGGTACAGGTAATATTACAAAGGCTGTTTTGGTAATAAAAAATCCTATAGAAATGCGATATTTGATTGAGGAAAAAAAGGAGCAAACGAAGAACTCCTTTGGAGAAAATAAGGGGAGTGTTTCTGAAGCTGATATTATGGCACGTACAATGCAAATGGCGGGCTTAGCACGTACAGATTTGGAGCATGATTCAAATTCAATGGTTGAATCAATTATGAATGCAGCAAAGGATTTGCTGGGTTCTAGAAATGCAAGTGGTACAGGCTTTGGATTAAATGCTAATGCTGATGGCTTATCATTTTATGAATTGAAAAAAAGATGTGGTACGGCAGCAAAGGAAATGCATTATTTGTTTCTTGAGGTTATGTATAATCCGGCTAGTATAAGTATTACCAGTGAAGTTGGTAAATCCAGTAATTACGATAGAGGTGGTACATTAGGAAGTGCCTCTAGCACCAGTCTTAGTGAACGAAATGTTCCTTTTCAAAGAAGAATGACATTTAAAATAATTATTGATGATGAAAATAATAGTGATGCATTTAGTACGACTCTTAATACATCTTTAACAGTAAGTAATGTGGCAGATATGGTTGCATCAGTTAAAAAGGATTATTCAGTAAAATCAAAATGTGAAGCTCTGATGGGACTTGTAAACTATGAGTTTTTAAGAGATGTTATTTTTTGCTATGGAAAGATGATTTTTCACGGCGAGCTAACAGACTGTGGTGTTAAATATACGATGTTTAATCGTGTAGGAAATCCTGTTAGAGCAGAGGTGCAGTTGACAATTCTTCAGACATCTTCGAAGGACTCTATGGATCATATTTATTGGGAAAATGCATATAACAAATTTGTGCAGCAGGTTGCTCGTTAACACTTTTTGGTTTGAGGAGAGGAGGCATATTGTATGGGAGCTTTAGATGTAATAGAAAATGGTCTATCCTATATAGGATTAATGGATCCGAAAAGAGCAAAGATAACAATGTTCTTATATGATAATAGCCAGAAGCAACAACTGAAACCCGGAAGTACGGATAAAACAGCAGCAATTAAAGTTTCAAAGCCTGTAAAAATCGGTGGTGGTGGCGCAAAAGGCAGCATGAATGGTGGAGTTGATGTATCTGGGGCTAAAGATGCATTACAAAAAGGTGCAGATGCTGTTGCCGGTGCAGTGAAAGATGCTGCTGGCGCAATTGCTAGCAGTGAGGAGCCTGGAAAAGTTGTAAATGGACCCCAGGGCAAAAGAGATGGTAAGGATTATACATCTCTTGTGTTTAATGTTCTTTTTAATCCTGAATCTCTACAAATTACCGCTTCTGGTGGTGGTTTTATGGAAGAAAAGAACTACAATAAGGCAAAAGATGGAAAGAATAAAAAGGGGGCAACAGAGACAATTAATTATACAAAAAGTGAACGTCGAAATATGCGAATGTCAGTAAAATTACTATTTGATAAGACAGATGAGAATTATGCGTTTTCTGTGCTGGATCCATTTTCAATTTCATTAACAGGAAGTACCATTAAAAATGTTGGAAAAAATTTGTTTAATCTTAAAAATTGGGAATTGTATTCGGTCAGGGAAGAAGTAGAAGGTTTTCTTGCATCTATTCAAAGTGATAAAACAAATCTTGTTAGATTTGAGTGGGGAGATATGAGCTATGAAGGACTTGTTTTCCAGGTGGATGCAAATTATACGATGTTTAATCCGGATGGTTCACCCTGTAGAGCGGAAGTATATTTAAGTATGATTTTAATAGATAATTCATATGGATATGATTTTGTAGGTGAGATGTTTAATCGGGCATTCGAAAAGGAATTTGGAAAAATCGGTAAGGGAATAAGCTTAGATTCGGGGGATGTAAGCTGGAATACCTTCAATAATAAGGCGGGTTCACTTATTCATTTTTAATGTGGGAGAGAATGGATGGCTACTCAATTTACTTATGATAAATTAAAGGAAAAATATGGAGATTTTCAGTTTCCATTAACGGTAATCGAAATTAATGGTCAAGATGCTGCTAAGCTTGATGATAACGTTAAAGTAACAGATGTTGTGGTTGATTTGACATCTGGCTTTGAAGCAACAATGGCAAATTTTACTCTTGTTGGTTACTATAATACGACAACAAATATGTTCCTTACAAACAAGTTTGATGAGAAGGTCAAGCTGGGCATGGGCGTGAAGATTTCTGTAGGCTATAGTAATGAGGCTGTAGAGGTTTTCTACGGATATATTACGCATATTAATTTTGTTTACAATGGTAGCAATGGTATGCCAGGAATTAAAGTGACCTGTATGGATGTTAAAGCTGCGATGATGTCAAATAGGGAAACGAAGCAGTTTCCAGAATGTAAATGTTATTCAGATGCGGTAAAAAAGATTATCGAGACATATAAAGTACTTGATAAGACGAAACCTAAGTTAACAGAGCTGAAGGTTTTTGATACACCAGATAAACCAGATAAACCACAGGGGGGTGAAAAGGAATCAGATGTTACAATTGAAATGACAGATGAAACTGATTATGAATTTTGTGTTCGAGCAGCCAAAAAATTTAACTATGAGTTTTTTTGTCATTGCGGAACTATATATTTTAGAGCTGCAAAAAGTGAAAAGGAACCACTTATTACATTATCTCTCATGGGATTATTTTCAATAGATATTGAATATACCAATGTAGGTATTACCGAATCAGTAGAAGTTAAAGCAATGGACCCAGGCAAGGAGAAATTGATTTCTAATGTACAGAACAATTCAAATAGTAAGATTTTTCAGTTTAAAGGTTCTAAAAGAGTATTTGTAGATCCTACTGTACATAATGAAAAGGAAGCAGAATATAGAGCAAAGTATTTGCTTGAGGAAAATAGCTATAAGCATTGTACACTTAAAGCATCAATGGTTGGTATTCCTGAATTGACACCAGGCAGATTCTTTTTGATGTTGTTTACAGAAAAAAATGAATTGAAGACATTTTACCTTACAGAGGTTAAACATTTTTTCGATGGAAATGGAACCTTTTCAACACAGATTGTGGCGAGGTCGTGTGATAGCTTTTCATAAATAGTAAGAGGAGATTGATATGGGACTTTATGATGTTATTGATGAAATATCAAAGGGAAGTGTTACAAAAACTGAAACTGGCGATGTTAGAATTTATGGAGTCTTAGTTGGTCAGGTCGTAAATAATTATCATAAGGATTTTCCTGGAAGAGTTTGTGTGAAAATTCCTGTTCGTGGAGCAAAAACAAATACTGCAGATACATTAAAGTGGGCACGTGTGGCATCGTTTTATATGGGTAAAAAATGGGGGGAATACTTTTTGCCGGAGGTAGGCGATGAAGTTCTTTTGGTTTTTGAGCAGGGAAATATTGAAAAACCATATGTAATAGGTGCTATACCAAGTGATTCAAGTGATGTATTGAAAAAATCTGCAAATGAAAAGAATACAATAAAGACTATACAGACAATGCATGGTAGCAGGATTACTTTTACAGATAATTCTGAAGATACAGATGGTGGCAAAGATTCTATTTTAATTGAAACAGCAAAATCAGGTCATTCTGTTTTGTTAGATAATGAAAAAAAACAAATTGAGATAAAGAATAAATCTAATGATAGTCATTTATTAATGAAAACGGAAGATGGAACAATAGAAGCAAAAACAACTTCAAAAATGACATTAGCTGTTGGAGATAATTGCAAAGTTGTTTTGGATGGTAATATGGGCAAAATAACAATTAGCGCAAAAAGTATAGTGTTAGAATCTAAGGAAACTAATATTGATATTAATTCTAGTGGGAATCTGAATCTACAAGGGCAAGGAGCGGCAAATGTTAAGTGTAACATGCTGAAAGTTGATAGTAGTGGTCCTGTTTCTATAGGTGGTGCATCCATAAAATTGGGATCTTAGTAGTATGGAGGGACATATATGGACGAAGAATTATATTTAGGAACTGGCATGAAGTTTCCTATACAAATCAATCCGGCGACGGGGCGAATTGAGGTCTCTTCAGGACTTCAAAGTGTTAAGGAATCAATTTATATTATTTTGACAACTGCGCGTAGTGAAAGATTTGCAAGACCATATTTTGGTGCCAGTCTTGACCAATATACCTTTATGGATGTAAATAATATGACAATTAGTTTGCTAATAAGAGATTTAACAAAAACGATATTAACGCAGGAACCACGAGTTGAAAGCGTTGAGATTAATCCTGAACCGGATTTGGATAATGGCAGATTAATTTTAAATATTGATTATTGGGTGGCGGGAGATTATGCAATGGATAGTCTTGTTTATCCGTTCTATCTCAATATTGATACCGGTGAAGAAATATTAGATACTGATGAGTACAGTCAATTGGAGGATGTGCTTGATGATATCACAGAATAATGAGCCTAAAAAATTTCAAATTGATACAAGAGATTCTGAGGCTTTTTGTGATCAGCTTAAGCTTCTTGCAAAAAGCTATGTTCCAGAATGGAAGTTTGAGAGTGAAAATCCAGATATAGGAGCAACTCTTGGTATTCTCTATAGTAATATGCTTTCTGATCAGGTGACAAGAATAAATCAGACTATAGACAGATATTATACTGAGTTTATTAATATGTTGGATATTACACCAATTCCTGCTATTCCTGCTGAAAGCATTGTGGAATTTTCAATGGAATATGAAACTATTTCTGGAGTTAGGGTGCCTAAGCATACAAAGCTGGTAGCGGGTGTAAATTCTTCTGATATGAAGGAAGAAGAAATATCTGATAACAGTGTTGTTTTTGAAACACAGGAGGACGTGTTTGTATCTGGTAGTGTCGTAGATTGCATTTTCTATACTGATAGAGAAAATAGCAATATGACACCGATTTTAGGACAGTTTACTTTACCCCAAATAGTAAATGCAGAGGGGGGAGACGCTGTCTTAGCTGATCAGACTATTGAAGAGAGCTTGTCATTGCTTGAAAAAATGAATGACGAGCCGGAACAAGAAAATGAAGATACTACAATAATAGACTGCAAGAAGATAAAAAAATTTAAGCTTTTTGAAGAAGGAACAGGCATAAATCGTAATTATTGTCTTTTATATCATCCTGTAATATTTGATGCAACCAATAATTCTATATTTATAAAGCTTGATGGTGGGAAAAAGGTTGCTGATGCAATAGAAAACAAGGAATTTGAATTTATGTATCCTGTAAACGGGGAACTGGTTCCTTGTGAGGTGGTGAAGCGAATTTCAGAGGATACCTTTGAAATTATTAAAGAGAAGATTGCAGATAGACAGAAGGTAGCAGAAAGAAACTGTGGTTTAATTGCGTTAAAATCAAAGGAACCTATTTCACGAGCCTGGATTGTGGATAGAATTTCCATCTATGGTAATTCCAGTTGGGAGCAGGCTGAGTTTGTTGGAAATGATAGGCTAGAGCAAAAGGTACATAATTTTCAGCCTTTTACAGATACGCTAACACTATTTAACGACTGCTATATTGGAAATGATGACTTTTTTTCAAAAAAGGGTGCAAGAATTTCTATCAAATTTGATTTGTATTTTGATGATCATTTGGAAAGACTCACGGCAGCACAGGTTGATGCAGCACTTAAGGTCATTAGAAAAAAGGCACGAGATGATTTTGATTTGAATCCGGCACAGGTATATGCACAGCAAATTTCGATTGAATACTATAATGGATATGGCTGGACACCTCTTCCACTTGAAATAGATTATAGTACGCTTTTTGCTGATGCGATGGGGCAAAAGGTGGAAATAAGCTTTATTTGTCCTGCTGATTGGAATAGTGCTCAAATTGGAAGCTATAAAGGCAAGATGCTTAGGTTCGTTTTGCATAAGGCTGATAATTGTTTTATGCGTCCGGCAGTTCATCACTATCCAATTATTAAAAAGCTACAGATGAGATATGACTATTTTGAGGATGAATGTACTCCTGAAATTTTGTCCCTTGTTAATGGCACAAAGCAGACCTTTATTACAAATGGTTTAAGAACTGGTGAAAAGATACCTCTTTTTGAAGCAAGAGAATATACGACAGATTCATTGTATCTTGGCTTTAATAAAAAGCCGGAGGATGGTCCTGTGGGATTGTTCTTTCAGCTTTCTGAGTTTATGCGTTATAATCCGCTTTCGATTTATTATGAGTATAGTTCAAAAAATGGATTTAAGCGCTTGAGAATGCTGGATGAAACAGGTGAGCTTTGTTATTCGGGCATGGTATATTTTTTGCCACCTACTGATTTTTCACCGATGACAATTGAAGGAAATACCAGATATTATCTTCGAATAACACGTGCAAAGAATCAGGATGTAGAGCAAGAGCAGCTACCTGTTATTGAAAATATCATCAACAACTGTGTAAGAGTCGCAAATATTGATACTTGCGAATTACAATACTTCTATTTGGAGGAGATTAAGCCTAAGACGACATTTGAGCTGGGCTACACAAATCTTTTGGACGCAGATGTATGGGTGAATGAAATGAGCAGGCTGACTATGGAAGAAAAGAAGAGGATGCTTGCTCAGGATTCAGATGGTTGCTATGCAGAGTATGATTTAGCCGGTGATATGACAAGCTTTTTTGTACTTTGGAAAGAGGTTGAAAAGCTTGATAATACAGCACCAAGAAGATCGTATATTTTGGATAGACATACCTCGACATTGATTTTTGGTGATGGCAAAAGTACTGATATTCCACTTGAGATAAATGATATTGCTGTAAGTGTTCGTTGCAGAAGATGCTTAGGTAGAATAGGCAATGTAGAAGAAAATGACATTAATGCAGCTCAGGATAATTTGTATTTTATTGGAAATATACATAATCCGATAAAAGCATATGGTGGAAGTAGTACAGAAACCATAGATGAAGCATTGACGCGTGGCTCAAATATCATTGCCTCAAGAAAACGTCTTGTGGCAAAGAAGGACTATATTAATGAGATAAACAGTTTTTCTGATGTAATTGATCAGACTGCGGTAGTTTTGAATTATACGTCTGAAGGAAAAAAACAAAATGGTATGATAATGTTTTGCCTTTTGATGAAGGATTATTCAACAGGGTCATATTCATTTCATAGGATAGTAAGTGATTTAAAGAAGCATCTGTTAGAGAAATGCGAGCTTACAATTCCGCAGGATGAGTTAATAATTGTGGAACCGATTTTTGTTGAATTATCAGTTACAGTTTGGGCAGAATCGATAGAGCTTGAGGATAACTTCTATTTACAGAATTCGCTAAATGAGATAATGGCTGATTATATTAATCCATTAAAATCGCAAGGCGGCGAATGGGAAATAGGACATTTACCTACTGTTGAGCAGATTCGCCTAAGACTTAGTCCATTAAAGAAAAAAATGGTAATAAGAAATATTTCTGTACTTGTAAAATATAGTGACAGTGATGGCGAGCATGAGGTGAGCTTAGAAGAACTTAAAGCATTGCCAATAATGATTGCGGTAAATGGAAAACACTACATAAAGTAAGAGGTATAATATATGCTTCATAGAGAATTAATTAATCCAAAAACATATGATGAGCGATACACAGAAGCTCTTGCGCAGATTCCAGTATATTCCAAGGAATGGACAAACTACAATATGTCTGACCCTGGAATCACTATTTTGGAGTCGTTAGCAATTTTTGAGACTCTTCATCAGGAAAGAATCAACGAGATGCCTGTTGAGGTGAAGGAACAATTGCTAAAAATGGCAGGCTTTGTTGCCCAAAAAGCTCATCCATCAAGACTATTGCTAAAGCCAATAGGGGTTACTGAGCCTTATGATATTCCACAGGGTCAGACTTTTTTGCTTGGAAATATTCATTATGAAGCAATCAGAGGAATTCATGATGAGGCCTGCAGGGTTATGGCTGTCTATTGTGAGTCTGACGATAATTATACACAGATTCCGCTTGATTTGATTAGGAACAGCGAGTTTGATATAAAAGTGTTTGGAGATAATCCAAAGCCGGGGGATGCACTGTATATTGTGTGCGATAAACTGCCACCTGCTGGCGAAGAAATTTTTATGTATGCAAGCTGTGATGACAAAAACAGAAATCCATTTGATGCTAAAACCATGGATTTATTTGCTGATGTTGTCTGGGAAGTATATACAGCAAATGGTTTTATTGAGATGGAGTCAAAGGATAGTACCGCTGCTTTTTTGGTAAGTGGTGAGATAAAGCTTAGAATGCCAAATGATGAGGAAGTCGCAGTTTTTGATAAGACTCCGATTCCTGGCTATGTAATACGTGCCAGATTGACAAAGGCGGATTATGACAGACCTCCTCATATTAGTAATTTTGAAGGATTTTTAATTGAGGTATGGCAGAGAAATACAAGAGCTTTTTCTAAAGCATCAAAGAGTGGAACAAAGATAGTTGTTAGAAAGGATTTAATCTTTGATAAATATGTAACAATCTTTGCAAAAGAGGAAAAAGGACAATCGTATCGAAAATATAGCCAGGCCATGGGAGAGGTCGGTAATGGTAGATATTATGATGTTATTGAAACAGATAGTGAGGTTATTTATTCGTTTGATAAAGCCAAGTATGGATTTGGTCCGGAAAAAGGTCGTGATTCGATTAGATTAATTGCTTATGATGAGGCTACAATGCGGAACTTTCAGTTAGGGAAGTGCTATGGCTTTGATAATCAGATTGTTGAATTGCCTTTTGAAAATATAGCTATTGAATCCTTCTCCATGATTCTTGAGAGAGAAATTGACGGTGAACTGGTATATGATTTTGTAAGACCTAATCATAGCAAGGATGGCGAGTTCGAATATAGTCTTATGGCTAGAGATGGTAAGGTTTGCATTATTGATGCCGGGGATTATATTGGAGCCAATATGTTTGTGGGAGCCTGTGCGACTAATGATGGAGAAAATGGTCGTGTAAGAGCAGGAAATTTCTTTAAAGCACCGGGACTTCCAGCTTCGATTAAGTTTATGAATCCTGTAGCTAGTACGGGCGGAAATTCAAAAGAGAGTATCGACAGTGTTTGTAAGCGTTTTGTGGAGGATATCGAGACTCCTTTTGCTACGATAACAGAAGAAGATTATGAATATCTGATTAAAAATGCTCCAGGCCTGTGCATTAGAAAGGTTAAAGCCTATAGAGATGAATCACATAATCAGGTGTTGATTGCTGTTTTACCTTTCAGTGAGGAAAAACGATCAAAGCTGAGTGAAGATTACAGACGTATTATTTCAAAGATTATTGAAAAGAGACGATTGCTTTGCACAAAGGTATTTCTTGTTAATCCTAAGTATTCGCCAATTAATGTTTCTGCAACGGTATATATCAAGCCGCAATATGAGGATAAAACCGAGGAAATAAAAAAGGTAATTGCTGAAAAAATAGATTATGTAAATTCAGATAAACAATTTGGAGCTCCATTATTACATCAGGAGCTTTTTAAGGAAATTGAGAAGCTACCATATGTTAGTTATTTGTATGATTTAAAATTTGCACCAGTAAAGGGAACTCATTGTAAAGTGGAGGATCAGGATATATATCCTGAATACAATGGTCTTATAGTTCCTGGAATAATAAATGTAGAGGTTATTTCACATTATGGAGAATAGCATATGTCAGATATAAGATATTCAGTTAGGATAAATACAATTAAACATTCTAAGCTGCGTGGTGTTGATGTAGAAAAGAAAAACTCCAGTGTTGTTCTTTCGTCAAATGGAGAAGAGCGTTTTTCTGTAGTGTTGATGCCTTTTGATGGTGGCGAAGCTACAGCAACCTGGGGACGGTTGAAATTTAAGTGTGAGAAATCAGAGGACACAGCATTTTTTGTGTATGTAGCTGCAGATGATGAATATTTTGATATGCAAAGGCTTGATGAAAGCGAAAGCTTTCCTTTGCTTAAGGACAGGTTAGGGTGTTCGGTTCATAATAATGCAGAGGATCTGTGTTTGTATGAGCTTAATGGAAGATATCTTTATGTTGCGATTGTGGCAAAGAGTCAGGCACAGATGCAAATTAGCATTTCTGATATTGTTGTTGATAGAATAGGTGATAACTTTATGCAAACCTTTCCAGCAATTTTTCAAGAAAGAAACAGCTTTTTTCATAGGTATATTTCATTGTTTTCAAGTCTTTACAATGATATGGAGGAAGAGATTGATGATTTGCCAAAGCTACTCGATTTAGATACCTGCCCTAAAGAATTATTGCCGGTTTATAGCTTGTGGCTTGGAATTGATTTGGGAGAAAATCTTTTTGAAGAGGATATAGCAAGACAGCTTGTTAAGGAAGCGTATCAGTTGAATCGTATGAAGGGTACCAGATGGTGCTTAGAGAGGATTACAAAAATTCTTCTCGGTGAGACGGCATATATTGTTGAACGAAATCAGATGTCGAGTTATCTCAATCCTAAGCAAATTGAGGAGTATGACAGAGTTTATGGTAACAGTGAATATGATGTGACACTGCTTTTAAAGACGACTTTGACACCAGTAATGCGAAGTCAGCTTAAGTTTGTAATAGAGCAGTTTATTCCAATCAGAACCAGCTTGCACATAGTAGAGCTTGGTGGTGCGAAATCGCTTGATGCACATTCATATCTCGATATTAATGCTACTGTTTTTGAAACTGCGGATGGTATTCTCGATAACTCAAATTTAATTGATACAAATATCATTTTACAGTAGGAAGTGCTTATATGATTAATATTGAACATTTGACGTACAAATATCCTGAAGCAGAGGCAGCAGTAGTATCCGATTTTAATTTGTTTGTTGATAGAGGTGAGTTTGTTGCTTTAACCGGTCCTAGTGGCTGTGGGAAAACTACTTTAATCAGACTGCTTTTGAGAGAGTTAAAAGCAGATGCGGGCGTTGTTATGGTACTAAATGATAATCTTTGTGAGATGAAGGACAAGGATGTCGCAATGTACAGGCGAAACCTGGGGGTGGTTTTTCAGGATAATATGCTTTTAGAGGATAGAAGCGTATATGAAAACATAATGTTTGTGGCAAAGATTACAGGAATGATGAAGAAGGAGGCTTCTGACAGGGTAATAGCTGTTATGTCGATGATGGGAATTACGGATTTGCATAACAGGCTGCCAAATCAGCTATCCGGAGGACAGCTTCAAAAGGTGTGTATGGCAAGAGCACTTATGTTAAATCCATCGATTTTACTTTGTGACGAGCCTACAGGAAATCTTGATCCAAACTCTTCGGTGGAGATAATGAAGCTGTTAAATCTGATACATAGTACTGGAGTCACAATTATTATGGCAAGTCATGATATTAATTTGATAAAACAATTTGATGTAAAATTAGTAAATATACAGGGTGCAGGAAAGGATGGAAACTAGAGTATGAAAAAAGACCATTTTACAATGAATTATTTGGAAAAGATGTTGATTTTGCTGGCAATGGCATCATTTGCATTGTCGATTGCAACGTACATTATTGATGATGATGCGATTTCATTTTTTACAGCGGATATTACAATTGGTATTTTGCTGCTACTAATTGCAGAAATCATAAAGGATGCAATTAATTTAAAGGAATTAAGTCGTACTGAACAGGTTGAGGATGTACCGGTAGATTGGAAGGTAAAAAAGGAACGTCTTACAAATGATATTGCTTTTCTCACGATAGAAAGAGATAATCTCCAGCTTGAAAATGACAGCTTACATAAGGAAAAGGCTGATTTGCTTTCGCGTTTGGAACAAATGGAGGATGAGCTTCAGTCAATGAATCTTCAAAATGATTTGAAGGAAAAAGAAAATATTACTCTTTCTCAAAAAATGGAATATGCAAATCTTTTACCTGGTACCGAAGAAAATGTTAAAAATATCAATATCATCAAGGAAGCTAAGGATGTTGTGGCAGAGCTTGATAGTGAATTGAAACGTGCAAAGATTTCAATTGCGATTAATGCAAATTCAGATAATTTGATTGTAAGGGCAGACCCGGAAAAGATTCGCGTAATGTTTAGAAATGTCATTGATAATTCAGTAAAGTATATGAAACGTGAGGGACAGCTTACCATTACGATATCAAGCTTAGAGGATATGATTTTTATTGTAATAAAGGATAATGGAGAGGGCTTACCTAATAACGAGGTGGATAAAATTTTTGAACTAAATTATCAGGGTAGTAATCGTGTGAGCGGTAATGGATTAGGTCTGGCTCAAACAAAGGCTATTGTCGATTATTATAATGGAACAATTTATGCGAAGAGTTCTGAAAATACTGGTATGGGAATTTATATCCAGATTCCAGCAAACTAGAAGAGGGGGGCGATGATAGTGAAGGATCATAAGTATTTTATTGTAAATGCATTTAGAGTTATTGCTGTACTAATTTTTATTTGGGGATTTTTAGTATGTTGGGGAATATCTATTAGTCACAAGATTATTGAGGAAGACAAAAAGAATGAGGACCAGCTTGTTGAAGAATATATGGAATCTGTAGGAGAAAAGGTTGATGCCGATGATGCTATTCCTGAAGCTGGGACAAATGAAGAAGGGGTAGAACCTGTTGTAGAGGAGACAGAGCCGGTTGAGACGGCTGCAGTAGATGAAAATAAGGTATATACAGCGTTTGATTTGACTTATTGCAATGGTGCAGTAAATGTTCGCTCAACTCCAACCAGTCAGGATAATTCCAATATTATTGGAAAAATGAAAAAGGGGGAGTCAGGTTATATTCTTGAGGATACAGAGGAAGGCTGGGTACTTGTTGTAACGGCGAATATTCAGGGTTATATTGCTAAGAAGTTCGTTGAAGAGAGCGAAGTTACAGGTGCAGAATTGGCGGATTTTTTCCCTGAAGAATACAGATAGTTTTATTGAGTGACATTTAGTGGAGGGTGTTATGGATTCGAAGCTAAAGAAGGACGTGAATAATAAAACAAAAAAGGATTCTGCAAAAAATAAGCAGAAGAAGTCCACAAAATCAGCAACAACTATTGCGAAAGAGCAGATTGCTGATGAAGAGGTTGAGAATGAGCGTGAAGGAAAAAGTGAAATGAGTCCTCGTGAAATTTTCGACAGAAGTAGAAATGTTGCTTCACGATATAAGGGTGATAGTGAACCGGGAAGCTTTACAACCTCGAAGGATGCTATGACGGGGGGCTTTTTTGGTGATAGCTACTTCGGAAAAGAAAATCAAAAAGATACGGGCGATGAATTTGATATGAATAATGTATCAGATGCGCAGGCTTTATCGGGAGATGTTTTTGCTGAATTATCAGGCTTTGATAAAAAAATGAGGGTTCTTGATATTAAGGCAGAAGACAAGGAACGAAAATACGGGAGAATGGATAGCGCGGAGAAGGCTGAAAAAGCAAAGGATTATAATCTGCTTTCTACAAGTGTAAAAAAGATACAGCTTTGTAAAAAGGTTATTGGACGAATGGACAGATATTCACAGGAGCAGTCTGTTAGGGATAGCTTTGATATTGCAGGTGTTAGAAATAAGTATGACAAGATTCGATTTAACCAGGAACAGGTTAATTTTTCGATTCGAAGAAAGCATATCGATGAAACACCAAATGGAATTGCAGACGAGGTATATAAAAAGCTGAAGGTTTATGCGGATGATGAGGTAAATGCATACAAGGGATATTCACTCGGCAAAAACGAGATGGATGTTGATATTTAAGGAGCGAAAAAATATATGAATCGACTTGCTGTTGCCGGAGCAATCAGGCTTTCATTGTTTTTACAAAAATATGCATCTTATGAGAAATTTCTAGATTATAGCGATGTCCTAAAATTAGATGCAACTTTAGAGGACTTAAAGGAAATTGAAGAAGGGATTTTAAAAGGGCTTTCTTTTGAAAAAGCAAGCAGAGTAGAATATATTTTGTCATTATGCAAGGATAATGAATTGTCCTTGGCGGTACTAGAATTGGCTTGTCTTAGATATATCAAGCCTGTTGTCACTTATTTGTTTAAATATGCAGGGGTTACTGTAAAGGATGGCGTAACAATTGAGCTTGCAGCAACGATAATTGATTTGCCAGGCGGAATCTTTGAAAATACTAATCAAATTCTTGATACTTATAATAGCCTGGGAATATTACTGGGCGCTGAAATAACCACAAAGGATATTGTGCGTGATGTCTTAAATTTTGATTTTAGATTATCTGCCTTTTGCGATGGCGTTGATTTAGTCGACAATGAAATTCAGGAAATTGTTGAGGTGTATGACGCTACTGATGCGCAGAAAATATTTGGTTATGATACTGAGGTTGAAGTCTTTTCTACTGATGTATTTAATGTCTTTTCACAAAATCTTACAAACAAAAATTCGAATGCATTTTCCATAATTATATCAGGTGAAAATGGAAGTGGCAGATTGGTTTGTGCTAAAGCTTTGGCACAAAAAATTGATGTGCCACTTATTGCTGTTGATTTTTCGCTATTAAAGGATGCGGAGGATATTCGTCATATCATACTTAAGCTTGTTCGCGAAAGTCATTTACTTATGGGACTTATTTGTATAAACAATATTGAAAGGTCTGATGAAACCAGGGAAGTGATTTGCTTGATAAACGAGTATTTTAGTAGATATGTAAATGCACCAGTGATTTATATATGCGATACAATGGTTAAGCCTGTTTCCTATTTGGACGGACAGATAATGTCTTTTGAGGTACCAGGACTTTCTGGCAATGCAGCACTTGAGGTTTGGGAAGGCTTTTTGAAGCAGCTTGATTGTGCTTCAAAGCTTGATGTTTTGGAACTGGTAGGAAAGATGCGACTTACAGCAGGTCAGATTTATAGAATTGTTAAGCTGATAAAGTGTCAGGAAATGAGTGGACATAGCCTAAAAACAACGGATGTTTACAGCCTTTGTTACCAGGTGCTTGACGATGGCAGATATGAAAATATCAAGCGTGTTGCAGCAGGATATTCACTTGAGGATCTTAGAATTTCGGAAAAGAATAAAGCGATGCTTCTGGATGTTTGCAATCAGGTGAATAATAGAAAACGAGTTTATGATGATTGGAATATGAAAACAAAATTTGCTTATGGCAGATGTGTTTCACTTTTACTATCAGGTGTGCCGGGAACTGGAAAAACCATGGCGGTGCATGCGCTTGCAAACGAGCTGGATTTGGAGTTGTATAAGGTTGATTTGTCACAGATAGTTGATAAATATGTCGGAGAAACAGAAAAAAGACTTGAGGAAATTTTTGATAAAGCAGAAAAGAGTAATTTGATTTTGTTTTTTGATGAAGCGGATGCTGTTATCGGCAAGCGCTCTGAAACAACAGATGCAAAGGATCGCTATGCAAATAGTGAGGTTGCATATATTCTTCAAAGAATGGAAGAGTATGATGGTATTGTCATACTGGCTACAAATTATGTACAAAATATTGACCTTGCGATTATCAGAAGGATTAAGTATGTTGTAAATTTAGAAATTCCAGATGAAGAAATCAGAAAGGAAATTTGGCAATCTGCTTTTGCAAAAGAGGTACCAATGAATAAGGATATTGATTGGGATTTTCTGGCAAGGCAATTTGAACTTTCGGGTGGAAATATTAAAAATATTGTACTAAATGCAACCTTCCTTGCCGCTCAAAATAATGAGAAGGTAGGTATGGAACATATCATTCGTGCTGTTGCAAGAGAAAATACCAAGGATAAGAGAATTGGTTTTGTAAATGATTACGGAAACTATGGATATTTGATTCAGGGAGAGTTTTTTTATTAAATTTCACGAAAAAATATGAAAAATATGTGAAATAATGTATAAAGTGCTACTAATATATTATATTTTTATGTATAAGTCATACAAATGGTGAGGGGTAGCATGGAGATATTAGTAGTAGATGATGAGCACTTAGCTCTAAAAAATATTTGTGATGAACTTGATAGAGCACTTGATATGACCGATATGGCAAAGTGCTTTAGAGGTGAGGTAGAGGAGAATACCAATGTGCATTCTTTTCGAGATGCTGATGAAGCGCTGGGGTTTGTGAAGCAAGTGTCTTGTGATATTGCACTTTTGGATATTGAGATGAAAAAAATGTCAGGAATAGAGCTGGCAAAGGAAATAAAAGAAATCTGTCCAAGAATAAATGTGATATTTACAACTGCTCATTCTGAGTATATGGAGACGGCGTTTGATATTCATGCAAGCGGATATTGTTTAAAGCCTATCACAGCAGAAAAGCTTGTTCATGAGATGGAGAATTTGCGGCATCTTGTTGTTTCTAAACCGCGTAATAAGCTGGTTATAAAAACCTTTGGCAATTTTGAGGTATATCATGAGGGAGTACCTATTCATTTTAAGTATTCCAAATCAAAAGAATTATTAGCATATTTAGTGGATAGAAATGGTGCAATGTGCACTAATCGTGAATTGGTCAGTATATTATGGGAAGATGATTTAGATAATCATTTCAGTTATTTGAAAAAAATCAGGGGTGAGCTTATCACAAGACTTAAGGAAATTGGTTGTAGTGATGCTTTGACTCAGCAATGGGGAAGTATAGGAATTATTCCTAAAAATGTTGATTGTGATTTTTTCAATTGGTTAAATGGCGATGATAGTGCCAATTATCGCGGCGAATATATGACACAGTATGCTTGGAGCGAATATACACATGGAATACTAGAAAATTAAGGGATGGAGAGTGGTCAATAGTGAAGAGTGGGGTGTTTTACGGATCTGTTTTTAGTGATATATTGACTTTTTTTGTTGTTGCAATTGAGATTTTTGTTATCAGAGAGTTTCAAGATGAACACCAAAAGACGAATACTGCTTTTTTACGTGCTTCATTGCAGCTTATAGTTATTATATGCTGTAACTTTGTTGGATTATTCCTCGATTACCAGGGAGATAACTGGGTGTTCTTTGTTTATTTGGCGTTTTGTGTCAATGCAATTCTATGTCTAATCTATTTTATTACCTTTTTAAAGTGCAACTTAGCGGCTTGGATGATTGCGTTAGATATCGGAATCGTGATGGGAACCTGTGCGTTACAAAGGTTTTTTCCACAAGTCCAGATTACAGGCTCTCTTTTGTTAATAGCGCATACGGTTTATTTTGCAAAATCTATTGTAGAAATTACAAAGGGACTTATTACGAAATCAGAAGAATACGTGCAGATGCAAAAGACAATCACCTTTAGTCAGATAAGACCGCATTTCTTATATAATTGCTTGAATTCAATTTATTATCTTTGCGATAACAACCCTAAATTAGCTAAAGCTGCAATTGCAGATTTTTCAGATTATCTTCGTGGTGATTTGGATTCAATTGCCGGGGATAAAATTGTTGATTTTACAACTGAATTAGAGCATACCCAACATTATCTTCGTCTGGAAAAAATGCGATTTACAGATGAATTGAATATTGAATATGAAATTGAAATGAGAGATTTTAAGCTACCTGCGCTGACACTACAGCCTCTGGTTGAGAATGCTGTTAAACATGGAATTAGTAAAAAGGAGGGTGGAGGAACTATTCGTATCAGCTCATCCTATAATGGCAGCATAGTTACGATAAAGGTCGTTGATAATGGTGTTGGTTTTGATACGAGAAAAGATGTAAATAATGAAAATAATGATGATAGAACTCATGTTGGAATAACTAACGTTGAGACACGACTGAAATGCATGTGCAATGGTATGCTTGAGATTGAGTCAGATGTAGGCAGAGGAACATGTGCTACTATTTCCATACCATTGATTGAGTGAGGATAAAGCATGGCAGAACAGAACAAAAACAAATCAAATGACGGAGTTTTTACTTCTTATGGTCAATATATGGAAAGTATATTTTCTGTAGTAAACGGATGTATTGATGAGCATCTTGAGGAGATGGAAAAACTCTATACAACTGGACAGGGGCAATTTAAAAATGTTCTTTATCCTGATATTGAGGTTGCCCATGATGTTTGTAGACAAAAATTATATGCGTTTAGAGAAAAGGAAAATGAGCTTTATAATGCAATGGAGCAGGTCGTTGAAATGCCGGTTGAAACGGAGGAAATTGATGATGAACTCCTGGAGTTATTAGGCTCTTTTTCTGATACATCCTTTGCTGAAGCTCAGGAGACTAAGGCTCCGATTTTGCAGGCTGAAAAGCGTCAGCTAGGTTCGCTTGCAAGTGATGAAATTTCTCCAGCAATGCGTATTGAAAATTTAAATAATATGGCTGAAAACACAATTGAAGCAGGTGTTGAATTACCTTTTTATCAATTGTGTAAGTCTTTGGGCTTTGATTATTTGACCCAGTTTACTTTTGCATGTGGAATTATGTCATCGACTCAGACAGATTATGCATCTGTTTTTCAAATTATTAATGAAAATGGAAATTTTGCCTGTCCTACTATTGAATCGGCTGCGAAGCTTTTTTATGGAAAGGATTTTATTGTAAATGATGTTTTTGGCAATATGTCGATTTGCTTAGAGCAACTGCTTCCAATTATGTATTTGCCAGTGCAGGTTAGTATGCCGTTTTCTACACCGGTATCGCCAGATAAGCGACTTATTGATTTCCTTTTTGGAAAGGATCCGATAAAGCTTGATGAATCCTATGCGAGATATTATTCACTTCTCTATAATGGAAAAGACGAATTGACTCCTATTATGGCAAATCAAAGTATTCTTGATGCAATGGAAATTGCCTATCAGGATGGCTGTAGAATTTTTGCATACTTTGGTGATGAAGGAAGTGGTAGAAAATTTTTTATTAAGCATTTCTGTAGTCATAATGGATTTCGTGCTATTTCGCTTAATTGTAAAAAGCTTTTTGCATATTCGAAGGATTATGTCGATAAGGTTTTGTGGGCACTTACCAGAGAGTGTATTCTTACAAATTCCTGCTGCGTTCTTGAGGAGCTTCAATATAGAGAAGATACCAAGGAAATATTTTTTGATAATATGGATCTTGCTTTTTCGAAGCTTACAGGAAAAAATGTTTTGGTTTTTGCAAATAGTAAGGATGATATTAACTATAAAGAGGTTACCAAGCAAAGGATTACAACTCTTACCTTGCCAACTCCAAGCAATGGGGAGCGACTTGAATGCTGGAGGTATTTTTCTGAAAGCTATGAGCTTAGTGACGAGTGTAGCTTAGAGGAAATGACAAGTAAGTTCTTATTTACCCCTGGTAAAGTAAGCAGTGCACTTGAACATGCAAAATCTTTATCTATGATGGCAAAGGAAGATAAGATATCGCGTGATTCTTTATTTAAGGGCTGTAATGCTCAGATGTCTTCTGAGCTTTCTCAAAAGGCTAGTCGAGTAGATGCAAAATTTGGTCTTGATGATATTGTTATGAATAAGGATCAGCGCGAGACAATTATGCATGTTATCGAGCAGATGACCTATAAAAAGACGGTATACGAGGATTGGAATTACACAAAGAAATATCCATATGGTCGAGGTATCACTGTTCTTTTATATGGTGCTCCTGGTACTGGTAAATCCATGATGGCACAGGTATTAGCGCATGAGCTTAATCTTGAGCTATACCGTGTTGATATTTCAAAGGTTGTTGATAAATATGTTGGCGAGACAGAAAAGTCCTTATCGATGATTTTCCGTGAAGCTAAGAAGTGTAATGTCGTACTTTTCTTTGATGAGTGTGATACTATTTTTGCAAAGCGAAGTGATGATGGTGGTTCAAACCAGTCATCGAATAATAATAAAACAGCGTTGCTCTTGCAGGAAATGGAAGCTTATGACGGTGTGTGTGTTCTTGCAACAAATTACAAGCACAATATTGATCCGGCGTTCTTTAGACGTATGAAATATGTTATCGAGTTTCAGTTCCCTAATGAGGATACCCGTCAAATGCTTTGGGAGACTACTGTTCCAAAAACCACGAAGCTTGGCGAGGATGTTGATTTCAGATTTATTGCTGAAAGATTTGAGTTTGCCGGTGGTAATATTAAAAACTGTATCTTGAATGCAGCCTTCTTGGCGGCAGCAGATAAGACTGCAAATGGTGAGGTTTGCATGCGTCATTATTTAAATGCAATAAAATATGAGTATGTAAAAACGGGTAAAGTATTTACCCGGTCAGATTTTGAACCATTCGCTGATGAGGTTTTTGACGTAGATTAGAATCATATGATTTTGGTGATGAAGAGTGCAATTTATGACTAATACCAAAAACAATTGCGCTTTGTAAAAAAACTAAAGACTTTTCCTCTTTAAATTGGTATAATTATTTAGTATTGAAAATTTAAAGGGAATGAAGCTAATGAAAATTGTTGAGGTTAAGAATGAAACTGACATTACTTTAATTGTTAGTGGTAGAGTTGATTCGGTTTCATATATGGATTTACAAAATAGCATACTAGCTGCTTTTCAAAAGACAAATAATCTATATTTAGATATGGCAGATGTATCATACATCAGTAGTGCAGGTATTAGAGCAATGCTTGTAGGAAGTAGAACCGCGGCTGCTAAAGGCGGCGTGTTTAAATGCTGTAAGGTTGTTCCAGAGGTTTATAATGTTATAAATATGATGGGGTATGCTGAATTGTTACTAGAAAAATAGAGTTGGTTTTGTCGTGGATTTGATTGTATTATGGTTATTTTCCTTGGAGTTTTTGTTCCAAGGATTTTTTTACGCAATTTTTAATATTTTTTAATAAAAAAATTGCAATAATCATAAAAAGCTGTGGTTATTTTATGCGTTATTCGATAAAATAAAAAGTGAAGAAATTGTGAAAAATAATTTTTTCGTAGGTTATATGATACTATAAGAAAGTGTGTTTTGTGGGCATTTTACAAAACTAGTTGATTAACGCATGAGATATGTAGGAATACGTGAATTGAAGCCAGGGATGAAGCTTGGAGCAGACGTTTTTGATTTATACGGGAGAATTCTTCTTGGCGCAAGAGCAGAGCTTAATGCAGACTATATTAAAAGATTAAAGAAGCTTGGCATAGATGGTTTATATATTTCTGATGAATTATCAGATGATATTGAGATTGAACCTATTATTTCGCCTGTTTTGAGAGGGCGAGGCATTGACTGCCTGAGAAGGCAGGATATTGATGGCTGCCTTAGTGTATCAAAGGATATTGTCGCTGAGATTTTGGATAAGAGCACTATTTCACTAGATATGACTGATTTACGTGAAAATGATGATGTGACATTTACTCATTCGATGAATGTTGCTCTTTATAGCTGCGTAATTGGAGTCTCTATGGGATTAAAGGCAGAAGACCTTGAAGCTTTAGTTTTGGCTGGGCTACTGCATGATATTGGCAAGCTTTCAATTTCGCCTGAAATACTCAAGAAAAAGGGGAGACTTACAAAGGAAGAGTATCAGATTATGAAGACTCATTCCAAACTTAGCTATGACTTGATTAAGGGTAGATGGGATGTTCCAACACAGGTCAAGATAGCTGTCCTTTTTCATCATGAGAATGTTGATGGAAGTGGTTATCCTAAGGGGATTTCGGGTGGAGATCAGAATATCTTTACGCGTATTTTACATGTTGCAGATGTGTATGATGCGTTAATTTCTAAACGTCCATATAAAAAACCATATTCACCGTATGAAGCAGTTGAATACTTGATGGGAGCATGTGGAATCATGTTTGACCAGGAGGTTGTAAGCGTTCTTGTAAAGCATATTCCAGTCTATCCAAAGGGAACCAGGATGGAATTGTCAGATGGCAGACAGTGTATTATTGTCGAGAATTCTGATTACCACAATTTGCGACCTGTTGTGCGTCTTTTAGATGGCACTACTATCGATTTGATGGATAAGAAGTATTGGAATATTACTATCTTAAGAGCTACAGATTTGGAGTCCTATATGCCTGAAGAGGAAGAAGAAAGAAAGGCTATGATAGAGGATTTCCATCGTTACAAGATTCTTATTGTCGATGATATGATTACCAATTTACAGATGCTTAGAGGGATTCTTGATTACCTGTTCGATGTGACTTTGGTAAAAAGTGGTAAGCAGGCACTTGCTTATCTCAAGAAAAATGATTTGCCAGATGTAATAATCATGGATATCGATATGCCTGAGATGGATGGTATTGAGACTGCTAGAAGAATCAAAGAAAAAGTTAAGAAGGATATTCCGATTTTATTTGTCACAGCGCTTGCAGATACAAATACTGTAAAGGAATGTAAGGATTTAGGTGCTGCTGGCTATATTGTTCGTCCATATCAGTCGACCTTCATCAAATCGGAAATCAAGAGAATAATTATAGAGCAAGGAGCTTAAGAGTTAGCATGAGTGATATTGTAACGCCAGTTTTTGTTATACAGGTTTTATGTATGGCAGTTGCATTTTTTACATTTAATAAATTGATTTCGAGCAATGTTTATGTTCAATCGCATAGATTGTTACCTACAATTGTTGCAGTTATTACGATATTTGATTTCTATCAGGTGATAATTCCATTTTTGCCGGCGTCAAATCAGCAGGAGTTCTGCAGAGTACTGTCAAATATGTGTGCTGTTGTAACTCTTTTTATGATGCTCTTGTATGTCTATAGCTTGAGTACGACCCGTGTTAAACCATTTATTACTTATTTGACTATCGCGACGATGATTATTATTTCTGCTATCAAGTTTGGTTGCTACGCTACGGGTGTTACTATAGGCTTTAATCTTGATTTGTATCTTTCAATCTTTCTTATTGTGATAGGAGTTTTAGTTCTTGGAGTAAAGCGAGAGCGTGTGTTATACAAAAAGGAAATAAACCTTGTAAAAATAATGTTTCTATTGTATCTGGTTGCTGTAGGCGGCTATCTTTTTAGAGCTCTGGTTTGGCAAAATTGCTTTGTTATGACAGTTGTATTTACGATAGACAATATCGTTTTTTACTATATGGCGATGACAAACAATATCGAGGATATATCAGCAATTTTGTCATCAAAGATGTTTGATTTAATCGAATATCCGGTTTTTCTTGTCAACAAAGAGTTCTATCTTGTTGGAGCAAATGAATATTGCAAAAAGCGTTTTCCAAGAGGCGCTGGCGCTGAGTTTGCCTTCGAAGGTGGAAGCTTCGATAATAAATATTTATTCGGTCAAAGAATGATTGAAAACAACGAAAATGATAAGGATTCCTATGCAGATGGTTGCTGGTATCGAATTCATTGGACTGTTGTTTCTGGAAAGAAATCTGTTAAGGGGTACATTTTTACAATTACAGATGTTAGCGAGCAGCACCAAAAGATGCAGGAAGCAAAGATGGAGGTCGCTGAGAAGAGCCAATTTTTGGCAAAGATGTCACATGAACTCAGAAGTCCGCTTCATGCCATGATTGGTGCCAGTGAAATTTTACTTGGAAAACCAGATATTTCTACTAAAAACAGAGGCTTGATTCAGCACATTGAAAAGGCTGCAGATGGCTTGCTTGATTTAGTTGGCGAGATTTTAGATTTTAGCAAACTTGAGGCTGGTAAGTTCCAGTTTTCTGAGAAAAAGTATTGCATCGATGATATTTTTGATGAGCTTGCATATTCAAACATTCTTAATATTGGTTCTAAGCCAGTAGATTTTAGTATTGCAATTACAAGTGATTATCCAAAGGTATTACTCGGTGATGCACTTAGAGTTAGAGAAGTATTTCAGAATGTTTTGAGTAATGCTGTGAAGCACACTCAGTCTGGTTCCATTCGTGCTGAAATAAGCTTTGAGGTAGTTGAGGAAAAGGCACATATTTCTTTTACAATTACTGATACAGGTGATGGTATGTCACCAGCTCTCATTGAAAGGATTTTTTCAGAATATGTTTCTGATGCAGATGGGGAAATTATCGAAGGTACAGGTCTTGGTCTTAGCATTACAAGACAGATTGTATCTCTCTTAGGAGGAAGTATTTCTGCTTCTTCTGATGGTATTAGCGGCTCAACCTTTACTGGTGATTTTTATCAGAAAATTGCAGATGCACAGCTACAGAAGCCTACAGTATTTAACCAGAGAACTGTTTCAAGACAGGCAAACTACTATAGATATCAGTATGACAGACCTGATGTGATTTATCCTGGCGCAAGAGTTCTTGTTGCCGACGATATGAAGATTAATCAGGAAATCTTAAGTCAGCTATTAGCAACCTTTAAGTGTCAGGTTGATTGCTATAGTGATGGTGCACAGGCTGTAGCTGCATGCTCAAAAGCTGATTATCAATTAATATTACTTGATCAGATGATGGCTCCAATGAATGGAATTGAAGCAGCCAAGAAAATCAAGAAAATCACAAATGCACCAGTTATTCTTGTCACAGCAAACACTGAGGACAATGTAGCAAATATTGTGGCAGACACTAAAGCAATTGATGACTTTATGGGCAAGCCACTTCACTCAACAGATATTAAAAAGATTTTAAGTAAATACATTTCAAAGGAATATGCACAAAGCAATTACTCTGAAAACAAATATTCTTCAATTGCAAAGCGTGACCTTCATAACCTCGAGGTTTACCAAAAAACTCTTGAGACCTTTGTAAAAGAAATGCAGCCATTGCTTTTACATCTTCCAAAATATGCCGTAGATGACAAAGAACTCTTCAAGGTAAAGGTTCACGGCATCAAAGGCGTAAGCTGCCAAATCGGCAGAGAAACCTTCTCTGACCAAGCCGAAATCATGGAAATGGCAGCCAAGTCCGAGCACTGGAGCTACATCGAAAAGCACTTAGATGAATTCTTAACTGCCCTTTGCGACACAGTAGAAGAAGTCACCAAAGAGTTAACACAAATAGCCCCAGACATCAACGAAGCCGAAATCCTCGTTGAAGCTGAAGAAACCCACAAATCAGTGGACCTCATAAACCTCAAAACAGTATTTGAAGAAATCCTCGAAGCCTTCGACAATTTTGATATTGCCCAAATTGAAACAGGCCTTGACATCCTCGAAGACCTCGAGCTACACGGCGACGAACTTACCGTATTCAGCAAAATCATCGATGCCTCCGACGAACTCGAATACGAAAGAGGCTCAGAAATTTTGCGCGAATATTTAGACAAACATTAGTCTATATTTCCCCAAATTTTTGGCACCCATCCGCAAAGCCACGACCCCCCGAGACCTTCTATGCGCCTTAATAGGTTGTGAGCTATAATATGCTCTGGCTGGTTCTTATCGTTCCATACCCCTGCACTTGCAATTGTAAAAACCGTTAAGAAATCCAGCATAGCAAGTCCCGCAGATATGAGTGTCTTATCCACGGCTTCGACTATTTTTTTAAATTTCCTTTTGGGGCGAACAGCTTTGTAGGTTGAGGGGGAATTCACAAATCCTGTGGCTCGTGCCATTCATACTTACATTTTTGCTCATACCGTTCACTAAGAAAATTAGACAAGTCCTTTGCAAGATTTTTCCCACCGTCTGAGAAGTTACATCGTGTGCCTGCTCAGCCTTTCGCTGCCGTCCATGGCAGCGGATGTGGAAAATCTAGCAAAGGACTTGTCGAATTTTCTAAGCTCACTTTAGAGCAAAAATGTAAGTATGGATGGCACGAGCCACAGGATTTTGGAATTCTAAGAAGTTAATAGAGCTGTCCGCCCCAAAAGAACATTTTTAAAAATTTGGCTAACCTCGGGAAGACACCATATCTGCGGGACTTGCTATGTTGGATTTTAGGATTTTACAGCTTTGCAAGTGCAGGGGTATGGAGCGATAAGAACCAGCCAGAGCATATTATAGATGTAATACTACAGAGCGCATAAAAAAGTTGGGGTGTGCGACTTAAAGGGCTGGTGCCAAAAATATGAAAAAGTATATAGGCTACGAAAGGTTGAGCCTTTTGATATTTTTGATAGCGGGGTATGTTGCAGTGTATACGGCTACGCCTAATATTGCCTGAAGGCAATTTGCTGGGATACTTGCTGCTGAAGCAATGGCGCCTGATAGGATTCCTGGCAAAGTCATGCTGGATGCAAAAAGGAAGGCTTCAAAAATAAAATAGCCAAGCACAATGATAAATTCTCCGACAACACCTGATATGACAAGATTTTTTATGCTAGCTTTTTTAGAAGATTTGTATTCCAGGAAGTTGAAAACAATCATTGTAAAAAAGGCTCCAAGCGCTTTTATGATGAAGGTTGCAGGAACAAATACAATGTAGCCTCCGATGAAGTCTGTAAAGGCAGAGCCAACTGCGGCCGCAAAGATTCCCCAAAACGGTCCAAGGATAAGTCCAGAAAGGAGCACTACTCCATCGCCGGGATGAATATAGCCTCCTGTTGGAGAAGGGATTCGAATGATAATTGTTGTAATTGTGGTTAGTGCTGCAATCATAGCAGCAGTGACTATTTTCTTTGTACTTGTCATAATTCCACCTTCTAATTTTGACTTGCTGCGACCTTTATAATTCGAGTAGGTGATTTTTCACCTACTCGTTGCCTGAGGTCGCAGGTCACGAAGTGACATTTTCCTTACTGCGACCTTCAGATAAAAAAGAACAGGTCATAATTGACATGTAGTTCTTTGCATGCGAATTAGAAAGACATCATATCAAAATGACCTGTTACTGAATTGTTAAATATAAAAATCTTAGTTTCCTTCTACTGAGTAGTTAGGAGCTTCCTTTGTGATATGAATATCATGTGGATGTGACTCCTTAAGTGATGCAGAAGAAATCTTGATAAACTTGCCCTTTTCCTGAAGCTCTGGAATAGTTGGGCAACCGTTGTAACCCATACCAGAACGGATACCACCGATTAACTGGAAGATAACATCTTCAAGAGAACCCTTGTATGCAACACGACCTTCAACGCCCTCAGGAACAAGCTTCTTAGCACCTTCCTGGAAGTAACGATCCTTAGAACCATTCTCCATAGCAGCGAGTGAACCCATGCCACGGTATACCTTGTACTTACGACCCTGGAAAAGCTCGAATGTACCAGGAGCTTCATCACAGCCTGCAAGAAGAGAACCCATCATACATACTGAACCACCAGCAGCAAGAGCCTTTGTCATATCACCTGAGTACTTGATACCACCATCAGCAATTACTGGTACGCCATACTCTTTTGCTGCAGCATAGCAATCCATAATAGCTGTAATCTGAGGAACACCAATACCTGCAACTACACGAGTTGTACAAATTGAACCAGGTCCAATACCTACCTTGACAGCATCTGCACCAGCTTCGATAAGAGCCTTTGCAGCATCTGCTGTAGCGATATTTCCAGCAATAACCTGAAGATCAGGATATGCAGCCTTTACCTTTTTAACAGCTTCGATGATGTTCTTTGAATGACCATGAGCTGAATCCATAACGATAACATCAACATGAGCATTAACAAGAGCTTCTACTCTCTCCATCATATTGCCTGTGATACCAACACCAGCACCACATAAAAGACGACCCTGGTCATCCTTTGCAGCATTTGGATATTTAATCTGCTTTTCAATATCCTTTATTGTAATAAGTCCTTTAAGCTTGAAATCGTCATCAACGATAGGAAGCTTTTCCTTACGGCTTGAAGCTAAAATCATCTTAGCTTCATCGAGAGTAATGCCTTCTTTTGCTGTAACTAAGTTTTCAGAAGTCATTGACTCTTTTATTTTCTTAGAGAAATCAGTTTCAAATTTGAGATCACGGTTTGTAATAATTCCGATTAATGTGCCATCTTCCTTTGTAATAGGAACACCAGAAATCTTGAACTTGCCCATAAGCTCATCTGCTTCTGCAAGAGTGTTGTCTGGTCCAAGTGAAAATGGATCTGTAATTACGCCATTCTCAGAACGCTTTACCTTATCAACCTCATCTGCCTGAGCCTCAATTGACATGTTCTTGTGAATAATACCGATACCACCCTGACGAGCCATGGCAATTGCCATACGGTGTTCTGTAACAGTATCCATAGCTGCACTCATCATAGGAATGTTGAGTACAATCTTCTTAGTCAAATGTGTGTGTAAATCAATAAGATTTGGAGTAACTTCGGAATACTGTGGAACCAGTAGAACGTCGTCAAATGTGATGCCATCACCAATAATCGATGCCATAAAATGAACCTCTCTTTCTCTAATATCTGTTTTCTGAAATTAAATTTTATTAAAGTCGATTATATTACCATTTTCAAAGTAATGTCAATGAAAGTTAGAACTATTTTATAATAGATTTTGGTTATTTTTGTGTACTTTTATAAAAATGTAAATCTACGAAAGACATTTGTCCGCAGATGGCAAAAATCTAAAACTTTTTAACTACTTTAACAAGCTATCAATTAGTGCAATAATCTCTGCCTTAGACATAACCTCTGTAAGCTGTGACTTTAAATCATCTGCAAAAGCATATGTGCTAATCTCTGCCTGAACACCTGAACCATCAAGAATTTCACTTACATCCTCTGTTGGCATATCCTGAATAATTGTAATGATATTATCATCTAATTCGTCGTTATTTTCTTTTGCACGTTCAATATGGCGTAATAGTCTGTCTGCATCAATTAATCTCATAATAATACCTCCTTCAGATAAAATTCAAAAATAAACTAGTCTTCCTCTGGCATAACAATTGCAATGTGAACATCATCAAGCTGCTTCTTTTCTACTGTTGCAGGAGCATCCATCATGATATCCTGTGCATTTTTATTCATAGGGAATGGAATAATCTCACGAATTGATTCCTCACCTGCAATAAGCATAATCATACGGTCTACACCAGGAGCAATTCCACCGTGTGGTGGTGCACCATAAGTAAATGCATTGTACATAGCTGGGAACTTAGCCTTAACATCATCCTCACCAAGTCCAACAAGCTTAAAGGCTTCAATCATAATCTCTGGGTCATGGTTTCTTATAGCACCAGATGAAAGCTCAACACCATTACATACAAGGTCATACTGATAAGCTAAGATATCAAGTGGTTCCTGAGTCTTAAGTGCGTCCATACCGCCCTGTGGCATAGAGAATGGATTGTGACAGAACTCAAGCTCGCCTGACTCCTCGCCGATTTCGTACATTGGGAAATCAACAATCCAGCAGAACTCGTAAGTATCCTTACGCATATGTCCTTCTGCGGCAGCACCGAGAAGCTTTCTAAATACACCTGCAGTCTTTTGAGCTGTAAGTAAGTTACCTGCTGCAAGACCAACAAAATCGCCTGGCTTAAGTGAAAGTGCCTCAATAACCTCAGCCTTGCGTTCCTGTAAGAACTTAGCAATACCGCCAACAATTTCACCATTTTCATCGAGCTTGAACCAGTATGTCTTCTGGGCTGTAGCAACCTCAACCTCAGCTATCATCGCATCAATCTGCTTACGAGTTGCAGAAAGCTTATCAACAACTATTGCCTTTACTACATTTCCTTCGAATGGACCAAAGCCACAATCTGCCATAACAGCAGTAGCATCCTGAAGAACTAAATCAATACGAAGATCAGGCTTGTCAGAACCGTACTTGTCCATAGCCTCAAGATATGGAATACGTACAAATGGAGCCTGTGATGCAGTTTTATAAACACCATATTTTGCAAAAATTGGAGGAAGTACATCCTCAACAACTGCAAATACATCTTCCTGAGAAGCAAAAGCCATTTCCATATCAAGCTGATAGAATTCTCCTGGAGAACGGTCAGCTCTAGCATCCTCATCTCTGAAGCAAGGTGCAATCTGGAAATAACGATCAAAGCCTGATGCCATAAGTATCTGCTTGAACTGCTGTGGAGCCTGTGGAAGTGCATAGAACTTTCCAGGATGATTACGAGCAGGAACAAGGTAATCTCTAGCACCCTCAGGTGATGAGCATGTAAGAATTGGAGTTGTAATCTCAAGGAAATCATGAGCAATCATAGCTGCACGAAGCTCTGCTACAATCTTGCTGCGAAGAACGATTTTGCTCTTTACCTCTGGATTTCTCAAATCGAGATAACGATACTTCAAACGAGTATTTTCATCAGCCTCCTTACTACGATTAATCTCAAAAGGAAGCTCATTGTGATCACATTTGCCAAGAATCTTGATATCTGTAGGAACTACTTCGATTTCACCTGTAGCAAGCTCAGCATTCTTTGATGAACGCTCGCGAACTGTACCAGTAACAGAAATTGTAGATTCCTTATTAACAGAATCAACGACAGCCATCATCTCTTCTGTCTCAACAACAATCTGTGTTGTGCCATAAAAATCACGTAAAATAAGAAATCCGAGATTCTTTGACACCTTTCTAATATTTTCAAACCAACCTACTAATGTAACCTGCTCGCCAGCATTTGAAAGGCGAAGCTCATTACAGTTATGTGTACGTGACTGAGTCATTTTATTTCTCCTTTGACTTCTACTTTATAAATAGCCTTTTTATAATACACTTTCAAAGAAACAAATTCAATATGATATAAGCAGACACAGCATTGAAAGGTAAATTCGTTTTACAGCCTACCATTTTTATGAAATCATCTGTTTCAACATAATTCTCAAATACAGATAACTTATCCACACCTTATATTCGGACTAATCCATTTTTTAAAAAAATGTGTATAAATTTTC
>JAZLJM010000001.1:0-9193 GCA_045617805.1 Pseudobutyrivibrio sp. | reverse complement strand
ACTCCGGCGTATCGCTGGATACATCAACTAAATAAGCTTTTTTTAGCCTGATTTTCATCAGGTCTATTAAGGTTACCCTTTTTTAAGAAAACCATATCAAAATCATTTCAAAATACCTCTTGACATATCACCAGATTGCTCGTACATATAATCTGCTTTATATTTCAATTGACGCAGCCTGCTGCAAGCACTCCTTACAATCAAAATACATTTCATCAACTATTTCCTTAACAGCTCTTATTTCCTTTAGCTGACCACATACCTGACCAGCCATAACCGAGCCTCTAATAACATCTCCTTCAAAAACAGCTCTGCGTAGCGCACCGAGAGTTATTTTTTCCAGTTCTTCTCTTGTCGCATCAGTGGCCTCAAGCTGTAGATATTCACGAGCCATTTCATTTTTAATTATTCTCACTGGTGCACCCTTTAATCTGCCTGTAACAGTAGTTGAATTATCCTTTGCCTTTATAAGCGCCTGCTTATAGTTCTCATGAATTTTGCATTCTCTTGAAACCAAAAGAGACGTGCCAATCTGCACTCCACAGGCTCCCATCAAAATTGCTGCAGCCATCTGTCTTCCACTAGCTATACCACCTGCAGCAATAACAGGCACATCCACAGCCTCTAGCACCTGTGGCAAAAGTGTCATTGTCGTCATGTCTCCAACATGTCCACCTGATTCGCCACCTTCCGCTATAACAGCATCAGCCCCATTTCTCACCATGATTTTTGCAAGTGCAACAGAAGCAACCACTGGAAATACTTTGATATTTTTTAACTTCCATGCCTTCATATATTTCCCTGGATTTCCAGCACCTGTTGTAATAAAAGGAACCTCCTCATCGCAAAGCATCAAAGCAATCTCATCCACCTGCGGATGCATAAGCATTAAATTTACTCCAAAAGGCTTATCTGTCATTTTTCTGGCGATATGAATTTCTTCTCTCAGTTGGTCTAAACTCAACCCTCCTGATGCGATTATCCCAAGCGCGCCTGCATTTGAACAGGCTGCTGCAAAAGCACCATCTGCAATATTTGCCATTCCACCTTGTATTATTGGATATTTTGTTCCTGTAATATCTGTAAGCTTCATCATTGCTCCTTTATCACCCAAAATTGTTGTACTGATTTTTCTATTATCAAGCATCTTTTTACCACTCAAGAACTATTGCGCCATAGGTTTTACCTGCACCAAAGGCACACAAAAGTAACATATCTTTGTCCTTAAATATTCCCTTTTTATCAGCCTCTGCCATAACCAGTCCAACACTGACTGCCGAAGTATTACCATACTTTTCAATATTCACCTCAAACTTATCCATCGGCTGCTTCAGCCTCTGCGCAATCGAATCAATTATCCTTAGATTTGCCTGATGCAAAATGTAATGGTCTATTTGTTCTGGTGTTAATGCTGAATCAGCAACGATTTTTTCTATCAGTCGTGGCACTGTCGCTACAGCAAACTTATATGTAGCCTGTCCATCCATATGAATTTTGCCATTTGGCACCTTAATATTTATCATCTCATCATCCGACTCAACACCAGTAATCGCTTTAAAAAATTTATTTTCATCAAGCCTGATTACCATTGCCGCCGCACCATCACCAAAAAGTACACAGGTTGAACGATCCGTCATATCCATTTTTCTAGATAAGGTTTCAGATGCAATCAAGAGTCCATACTCCTTCTCAGTTGTCATAAGCAACCCTCGCAAAGTCTGCAACCCAAAAATGAAACCTGAGCAGCCTGCATTTACATCAATTGCAATAATCTCTTTTTCAAGATTCAGCTCCCTTTGCATAAGTGCCGCTGTCGATGGTGCGTAATTGTCTGCAGATACTGTAGCAACAACAACTGCTCCCACCTTGCTCCTATCGATGCCGGCATTTATTATCGCCTGTTCAGCCGCCTGCTTTGCCATAAAAGTAGTACCTTCATTCTCCGCAGCATAGTGACGTTCTTTCATCCCAGTTCGAGTACTAATCCACTCATCACTTGTATCCACCAGCTTACTTAGGTCATCATTTGTAATTACCTTTTGTGGAACATACATACCTGTCCCTAATATCTTTATTCCTGTCATCATCTTTTCTCTTATGATTATTTTTTATTTCTCTTTTATCATTAAACACAGATAATAAGGGGTACATCCCCGCAGCAAAAAAAGTTTCATTTTTTTAAGTATTTGTCATCAAAATACCTAAACTTGTTATATCTTTGCTCAACTATCTTTTCCTTTGACAATTCACAAAGCTCAACCAAGCTTTGCTCAATCACCCTATCTATACGTTCAAATAACGGCTTGTTATCAGCCGTATTTTTCTCTTCAGAAATCACACCCTCAATAATCCCAAAAGCATACAAATCGTTAGCTGTAATTTTCATCACATCGCAGGCCTTCGAAGCAAGAGCTGCATCCTTCCATAGAATCGAAGCAAAGCCCTCAGGTGACAAAACTGAATAAATCGCATTTTCTAGCATAAAAATTTTATTCGCCACACCTATTCCAAGTGCACCGCCACTGGAGCCTTCGCCTGTCACGATGCTGATAATTGGAACCTTTAGCCTGCTCATTACAGCCAGATTTTTTGCAATCGCCTGACTCTGTCCATTCATTTCCGCCTCAAGCCCTGGATATGCTCCAGGTGTATCAATAAAAGTAATAATCGGACGATTAAATTTTTCAGCCTCAAGCATAAGTCTCAAAGCTTTTCTGTAGCCTTCAGGCGAAGCCATTCCAAAATTATATTTAATATTTTCTTGAATATTTTTTCCTTTTCTATGACCAATAACAGTAACCGGCTTTCCGTGAAAAAGAGCAATGCCGCCATATATGCTTGAATCCTCACGCATAAGACCATCGCCTTTTTGCTCAAAAAAATCTGTAAAAAGCGTATCTACAATTTCATCAACCTTTATACGAGAAATATCTCTAGCCTTATAAACTCTGTCTATCGGTCTAATTTCTATTTTTTCCATTTTTTCCTGCACCAAATCCGTGTAGCAATAAAAGTTGTATTAAAACATCCTTCATTCGCTCTCTTTCTACTATCTGGTCAACAAATCCATGCTCTTCTAAAAACTCAGCACGTTGAAAACCTTCTGGTAGCTTTTGCTTTATCGTCTGCTCAATCACACGTGGTCCGGCGAAACCAATAAGCGCCCCCGGTTCAGCAAGTGTAATATCCCCCAAAGTAGCAAAGCTTGCACTAACACCACCTGTCGTTGGATTAGTCAAAACTGAAATATACAATCCACCAGCATTTTTAAAATCCTCAATAACTGCTGAGGTCTTTGCCATCTGCATCAAACTCAATATCCCCTCCTGCATTCTGGCACCTCCAGATGCAGTAAAAATAATAAGTGGCAATTGATTTTCTTTTGCATACTCTGTAGCTCTGCAGATTATCTCGCCCAGTTCAACGCCCATACTGCCCATCAAAAACTTTTTATTCATAACAGCAAGAACAGCCTCGACGCCACCAATTGTGCAAACCCCTGAAACCACGGCCTCGCTACTGCTAGCCTGCGTCGCCAGTTTTTTCTTTTTATCTATATATCCCTCAAATTCAAGAGGATCAATATCGCCAAAATCATATTCAAATGGAACAAAGCTTTTTTCATCAGCAATACTCCATACGATTCCGCTCTTACCTTCACGAAGATTTTTATACTTCGCAAATTTACTTCTTTTTTTCTCAACCGCTTCTACCATTAACTCTCCACCTAAAACTTCAAAGCCTCGTCACTATCTCCTCCCCCTCGCAAGTAGGCTCCCCTTTCAAGGGGAGCAGTCGGGCATAGCCCGACTGAGAGGTCCTTCTACTTATCCCACGCCAATATCTCCTCCCCCTTCTCCTCAATAAATCCCACATTATAATTCCCCTTTACATAATCAGGATGATGTAGCAAAAGATAATCAAAATCTGCATTTGTCTCCACACCCTCAATTACAACCTCTGCAAGACATCGTCGCATCTTCCTGATTGCCTCTAATCTTGTCGGAGCATGTACTATTATTTTTGCAAGCATCGAATCATAAAACGGGCTAAGCTCATAGCCTGGATAGATATATGAATCCACTCGTACTCCTGGCCCGCCTGGCATATTCATAAAACTGATTTTGCCGCAATTTGACATAAATCCCTTCGATGGATTTTCAGCATTTATCCTACACTCAATTGCATGACCATTTAATTTAATATCTTTTTGCCTTAACTTCATTGGTTCTTTAAAAGCTATTCGAATTTGTTCCTTGATTAAATCCACGCCAGTAACCATTTCCGTCACAGCATGCTCCACCTGAATCCTGGTATTCATCTCGATAAAATAAAAATGATTATTAGCATCCAGGACAAACTCTACAGTACCCGCATTTTCATAACCAGCCGCCTTAGCCGCCTTTACAGCAGCCTTCGACATTGCCATTCGCAAATCCTCGCTTAAAAACAGACATGGACTTTCTTCTATCAGCTTCTGATTTTTTCTTTGAATAGAACAATCTCTCTCACCCAGCGCAATAACATTTTTATCTTTATCTGCCAGGATTTGTATCTCAATATGTCGTGGATTCTCAATCAGCTTTTCTACATACATCTCATCATCATTAAAGCAAGCCTTCGCCTCAGCCTTGGCATCAACATACATTTGCTTTAACGCACTTTCGTTGTATACGCGTCTCATTCCACGTCCACCACCGCCTGCACTAGCTTTAAGTAAAACCGGAAAACCAATTTTCTTCACAATTTTCTGTAATTCCTCAAAGCTCTTAACCAAACCATTTGAACCAGGTACAACAGGTACGCCTGCCTTTTGCATAACTCTACGAGCATTTGCCTTATTTCCCAAAAGCTCTATAGCCTCAGCCGAAGGACCAATAAAGACGATATTATTCTTTCTGCACAGCCTTTCAAACTCAGGATTCTCTGACAAAAATCCAAATCCCGGATGAATAGCCTCGCACCTTTTTGAAAGAGCTGCCGAAATAATAGCAGTCATATTTAAATAACTATCGCGTGCCTTAGCTGGTCCTATGCATACGCTTTGAGTTGCCAGCTTCACATGCAAGGAATCCTTATCCGCAGTAGAATAAATTGCCACTGTTTCAATATTCATTTCTATACACGCCCTAATAATACGTACAGCTATCTCACCACGATTTGCTATCAATATTCTCTTAAACATATCAATCACCAATCACAAAAAGTGGCGTATCATACTCAACCACATCCTGATTTTTCAAAAAGATTTTTTCAATTTTTCCATCTTTTGGTGCTGTAATCTCATTCATCATCTTCATCGCCTCAACCAAGCAAAGCACCTGTCCCTTTTTCACCAAAGAACCAATACTCACATATGGCTTTTCATCAGGTGCTGGTGCTGAATAGTACACACCCACAATCGGCGACTTCACACACAAGCCAGATTCTTCTATAGCATCCTCATAAGCTTCCAAATCATTTTCAACCTTACTACCACCTATTTCTGTAGCCACTGACTTTCTAGCCTTCTCAATTCTGATTTTGCCCTTAGAATCCTCAACCTCAATCAACTCACACCCTGATGAATCAAATGCTTGTAATACTTCTAAAATTTCTTTTATTTCCATAATTCCAGCTCTTTTTATCAACCCTAAAATAATTACTTATGTGCTTCGAGATAATTAACAATATCTCCCACCGTTTTCATATTTGGTAAATCCTCATCCTCAATTACAATCCCTGTCTTTTCAGTAATTGCAAGCGAAAGCTCTACCGCATCAAGTGAATCAGCTCCCAAATCATCAGCCAAAGAAGCCTCCATTGTTACCTTAGCCTCATTGCAGCTAAGCGAGTCAATAATTAATTCCTTTACAATTTCAAACATTTTCTTTTTCCTTTCTTCCTTTGAAGTTCAAAACATATCCCGTCATCCACTCGCGCACAAAACTTCAAAAATTATTGTTAATAAATTTTAAATAATTCTTTTTAATAATATTCCATTTTAAATAAATGTCAATATTTTTTATTAAAGTTTTTTATCTTTTTTACCTAAGCTCTCCATCTAGGATAGTTATCACTTCATGCCCTGCCACCACAATCATCAAGTAAGTATGCTTTTTGAAACATTTTAAGCTTTTGAATATTCTCTAGCCAATTTCAACTTATCCCTCTTCCCTTCATCCCCCACCACCTGTTTTCTGCGACACTATAATTTTTGATGTAATATGCTAGGCTTGTTATTATCGCTCCATCCCCCTGCACTTGCAATTGTAAAAGCCGATAAGAACAAGCCTAGCATATTACATTACGCAGTTTTCTTGTCGCAGAAAACAGGTGGTGGGGGATGAAGGGAAGAGGGATAAGTTGAAATTGGCTAGAGAATATAGATAGAAATTTTATGTTTCAAAAAGCATACTTACTTGATGATTGTGGTGGCAGAGCATGAAGTGATAACTAGCTTTGACGGGAACTTTAGATAAAAAAGACCTATGCATAAATGCATAGGTCTTATTAGCAATTATTCCTATCCTAAACGAGCAACAATTCTGTCTAAAGTCTCTGCGGGTACTGTTCCATCGCCATATAATTGGTCGATTGTACTTTCACTACCTAAAAGTGCAGTCACATCTAACCAAGTATCCTTTTGGAACTCTTCGTCAAAGACTGAAAAAATTTCTCTATTCTGTAATAGCTCTGATAATGGACAATTTCTATAATTCATAATTAATTCTTTACTCTAGAAAGATACTCTCCTGTTCTAGTGTCAATCTGGATAACTTCACCCTGCTCTACAAAAAGTGGTACCATAACCTGTGCACCAGTCTCAACGATAGCTGGCTTTGTAGCACCTGTAGCTGTATCACCCTTGAAACCAGGCTCTGTATCTGTAATCTCAAGTTCAACGAACATAGGTGGCTCAACTGAGAAAATCTCACCATTGTGTGAAAGCATCTTAACTACTTCGTTTTCCTTAACGAACTTAAGAGCATCACCAATCTGGTCTGCTGTAAGAGCTACCTGATCATATGTCTCTGTATCCATAAAGTTGTAAAGATCACCATCATTGTAAAGATACTGCATTTCCTTGCGGTCGATACGTGCTGCTGGGAACTTTTCTGTAGGACGGTAAGATGTTTCTGTAACACCACCGTTCTTAATATTCTTTAACTTAGTACGTACAAAAGCTGCACCTTTACCTGGCTTTACGTGCTGAAATTCAATAACCTGAAATACCTGACCATCGATTTCGATTGTCATACCGTTTCTAAAATCACCGGCTGTAATCATAATAATTCCTCCTTAATTGACTTATAGCCACTCGTAATTGCCATTTTATACTATCTGAAATGTTTTTTCAAGTTTTTATTCATCAGTGGCAACACATTGTATGAACCATTTTTGATAATGTCCTAATATACCACAAAGGAAAATGTCCCAAAGTGTTATGATACTTCCATCAACAGATGGAGGTGACTATTATCAGAAAGGTTAAACTATCAATGGATGAACAAAAGAAGTATGAGGTAATTAAATCACTAGCTGATCACCCACATCCTAACAAACAAAGAGCTGCTATTACTCTTGATTGTACAGTCAGACATATCAATCGCATGCTTAAAGGCTACAATGAACACGGTAAAGAGTATTTCATTCATGGCAACAGAGGCAGGCAACCCGCTAATACTATCCCTGCTGAGACCCGTAATCTCGTTGTTGATTTATATCGCACCAAATACTATGATGCCAATTTTACACACTTCACTGAATTGTTGGTGAAATATGAAGACATCAGCATGTCCCCTTCAGCAGTTATGTCCATTCTTGAGGCTAACTACATTCTCTCACCTAAAGTAACTAAGGCTAAGAAAAAGAGAATCAGAGAACAATTACAAGCCCAAAAGAAAGCTGCCAAAACACAGAAGGAAGCTGATCAGATACAAACAAATCTTGTTGCTGTCGAAGATGCTCATTCTCGTCGTCCTAGAGCTGCTTATTTTGGCGAACTTGAGCAAATGGATGCTACTCCTTATGAATGGATTCCCGGACAGATATGGCACTTGCATCTGGCCATTGATGATGCTTCTGGAAGAATCACTGGTGGATACTTTGACACCCAGGAAACTCTAAATGGTTATTACCATGTATTTCATCAGATACTCACAACCTATGGTATTCCATACAAGTTCTTTACTGACAGACGTACTGTCTTTACTTATAAAAAGAAAAACTCCCCATCTATCGATGAGGATACCTATACACAGTTTGCTTATGCTTGCAAACAGCTTGGTGTTGAGCTTGAAGCAAGCAGTGTCCCTCAAGCCAAAGGACGTGTAGAGCGCTTAAATCAGACGTTACAGTCGCGCCTGCCAATCGAGTTAAGACTTGCAGGCATAACGACTATAGACGCAGCCAATGAATTCCTAAACTCCTACATAAAGGAATTCAATGAGAAGTTCTCGCTTCCTCTTAATGGTATCAAGTCTGTGTTCGTTGAGCAACCAGAAAATGAAAAAATCAACTTAATTCTTGCAGTTTTATGCGAAAGAACTGTAGATACTGGACACTGTTTAAGACATTCCAATAAATACTATCGCATGATTGACAGAAATGGTTTCCAAGTTCATTACCGAAAAGGAACAAAGGTAATGTTTATCCAAGCCTTTGATAACTGTAAATACTGCTGTGTTAATGACAATGATATATACGCATTAGAAGAAATACCAGAACATGAAGCAAAATCAAAAGACTTAGATATTGACTATACTCCGCCAAAACCGAAGAAAACTTATATTCCGCCAATGAATCATCCTTGGCGCCGTCAATACTTTGGAAAGTTTGTCAAACAACAGAAACATCACTTAAATGATGAAGATACAAAAATCGCATAGGAGCGGAGCTGTTGTCAAGAGAACCGTGGAATAATGAGCCAAAGGCTCTTTATGCCGCGAAAGTCTCTTGACATAAAGCTCACGGATTATCCTTTTAGCAGAGAAAGAAGTATACAACTTCTTTCCCTGCCTTCCCGACGAGGGACGGGTGTGGGCAGAGCCCACAAAACAAAACAGCCCCAGCAAAAAGCCGGGGCTAATGTTTCAATTATTTTGGGACATTTTCAAAAATGCTTGACAATTGAAATTGTGAACGAAGCGCAGTATTGAGATTGTGCACTGCAGAAGGTGAAAGTTTGTTGTTGAAAATGCTACGTCTTATG